>NZ_QAJQ01000013.1:28186-277096 GCF_003852395.1 Pedobacter sp. KBW01 | reverse complement strand
AATTGCAAATCCCGACTAACATTGAAATCGCTAACAAAAAAATGGTTGATGGTTAACCGCATCGCGATTCACCATCAACCATTAGCGATAAAAAACAATCCGTTTTACTTAGCCAGATATGGCTGTAAGGCTGTTTTTACTTTTTCTTTATTTTGGGCAGCGGTCCATTTTTCTTTAACGGACTGATCTCCTAAATTGAAAAGTGTTTCATAAAGTAATTTGCCATTGGCCATGGTTTTTACTTTAAAGGTATCGCCTGATCCGATAATATCGGCCCAAACACCGCGTACATCGGCCCAATAAGTTTGCTGGCTTGCCCACCATTTTTGTGCATAAGCAAATGTTTTAGGATCTATTTTGGTAAATTCTTCATAACCTTTTTCAACAGCCAGTAATTTATCGCCTTGCGGCGTGCGCACAACTTTTTTATTGTCTTGTTCAAACATCCATCCATCTTTGGTAATGGTAATTCTGCTTCCTCGGGTTAATACGTTATAGTCTTTACGTACGGTCGATTCTCTTCTGGGTAGGGGCGAATCGGTTTCGCTCGACCATGAATCGTGGCCACCAACATGACTCCAGGTTCCGAAACCCTGATAACGTGGGCTATCATCTACCTGATACACTTTTTGCGTCCATTTTCCTTTTACATCAGCTGCGGTGAAACTACCTTTTTTCCAGGCGTTATCTTGCGTGTAAAGCAAAACATTCGGGTCTTCATAAGTCCAGTCCTGGCGCCAGTGTTTAATTACCGTAGTATCGTTAATAGCAAGCATGTGCTGAATTACAATTCTTTTAGGCTCATCTACAATGATTTCTGCCCACTCACTTCCGTGGCTTTCGTAAGGTTTGCTGAATTTGTAATTTGGATCCGGAGCAGTTACTTCGCCGTAATTGAAATTCACTTCGTAAAAACCAGCTAAAGATTTGATTGCTTTTCTATCTTTTTCGAGTTTTTCTTCCGGCGAATCAACTTTTGTTTGCGCATTGGCGTTAAGGGTAATCATACTGCTTAACACCAAAATTAGGTTTAAGATTTTCATTTTATAATAAATTAGAGGTGTGCTTGTTTTCCGCAACTGCGGGATTTTTCTTCTTTTTCTTTTTGCCCCACCAGATAATAAATCCGGTTATAGGCAGGCTGGCTGCAATAAGACTTGCAAAAAATGCCATAATTTTTCCGGGCAGACCTAAAATGGCACCCACATGGATATCGTAGTTCATTCCAATCAAGGCTTCGCCTGCATTTTTTTCAGTCTGATTTTTACGGGCAAGCAATTTACCCGTGTACTGATCGAACAACAACACATCAAAATTCCAGTACGTTTCTGTTCCCCTGTATCCCGTGGCATATATTGGCGTTGTTCCGCCTTCTGCCGGCGACATGCCAATGCGATCGGCACCTTTGAAAGTATTTTTAGCCGTTTCAAAAGCTACATCAAAAGGGATAGCTGAAATTGTTTTGGTCGAATCTGATTTTGCTTCTGGTTGTTTAGGCGGAGTGGTGCTTCTTGCAGCTACTACATATACGGTTGATTGAAACCATTGAAAAGCCCATACCAGGCCAGTTAAGGCCAGCATCAGGCAAATAATCATCACATAAAAGCCCAGTACATTGTGCACATCGTAATTAATCCGCTTAAATTTAGCCTTCCACTTAATCTTAAAACTCTTGTCGAAATTTGATTTTTTGAGGTTTTTAGGCCACCACATAATTATGCCTGAGATCAAGAGAAAAACAAAAATGATGGTAGACCAGCCAATAATTTGCTGCCCGATGGGGTGATTAATAAGGAAGCTCCAGTGAAGCATTTTGATGATGCCAAAGAACTCATATTTGTGATCGGCAACCAAAGTAACCTTTCCGGTATATGGGTTAATGAGGACCAGATCGTAATAATCTATCGAATCGAAATACCAGAAAGCGTCTGGATTACCCGCTTTATAAGTGCCAAACTCCCAGGCCCTGTCGGGCTCGGCATAAGTGGATAAGAAAGTGATTTTTTTCTTGCCGCCCAGTTCTTTTTCGGCAGTTGCTGTTAATGTACTTAAGGCAATGGTTTTTCTGTTAGCGGGTACCTCAACAAACACCTCTTTTCGGTGAATGAATTCGGTAATCTCTTTTTGGAAAGCGAAAATACAACCAGTAATACCCAGGTGGAAAACCACCAGGCCAGAGGCAATACCCAACCACAGGTGTAACCAATCGCTAATCCGTCTCAGTCGCGATTTATTTGTTTTTTTCTGTATTGGTTTTGTTAGCGCCATTAAGCTTTGTTTAATGAAAGAACCAATTGACAGATTAAAGTCAATTGGTTAATTGTTTTTTGATAAAATGCCTTAGTTTGCCTGAGTGGTGTAGGTAACCAGGTGCCAGATTTTATCGTAATCTTTTCCGTTTAGTTTCCCCGGGGTTTTATCTTCGGTAAACGCCTCCAGGAAATAATTTCCTTTGGCGGCAGGTTTAAAAGTAAACTTACCTCCCGCATCAGTTTCGGTAGGCTGTGATTTTTTATCCGGACCCACCACTGTTAATTTCTTGTTTGCAAAAGGTGCTTTGTTGTAAATCACCTGGTGTATGGCCGTTTCTCCTGCTTTCAATGCATGTTTATCTGGTCTGATGGTTAAGGCAGCGTCAGCCGGAAAGGTGGTATTTATTTTCAGGGTACTTACTGCAACATCGGCAAAAGCATAATATTCGATTTTTGCTTTTTCGTAAACAGCAGCAACTTCATGCACAACAGAAAGTTTGTAAGTGCCACCCTGATCGGGTGTAAAGCTGGCTTTGTAAAAAAGTACATCAGGCGAAGCGGTTAAAACTTTAGTGCTACCATTTGGAGCTGTTAGAACCAGTTTAAAATCTTTAAGGTTACTGAACCATTTGGCTGCCGAATCGGGCTCACCGCTTTCGTATTCGCCAAAGAAAATTTTCACTTCCTGTGCCTGGCCTTTTTTGCCTGTAGCCGATGTTTCTATCCATAAAGCATGTGCAAAAGCGCCAGAGATACTGAAGGCCAGAAAAAATAATAATAATGAGATTTTAGTTTTCATGTTTTCGGTTTTTAAACCATGCGGTACTGATCTGATCCAGTATCGCATGGTATGATGGATTAAAATTTATAGGTTACACTACCCGTAAAAGTTCTGAGATCTTGCGGGTTCATGGTGCTGTAGCCTGTCCAGTACTTTTGATTAGTAAAGTTGTCGACTTTGACACCGATTCTAAATCTGCTGTGATCGTAGAATACCGAGGCGTTGTAAACCTTATAAGCCGGTAAAATAAATACCCCTTGACTTACACTATTTACAATTTTGTTATCACTGGCGTAGTTACCACCTGCACCCAGGCCAAGGCCTCTTAACGAACCCGACAAGAATTTATAGCTTACCCATAAATTTGCCGAGTAAGGTGCGGCTGAGTAAGCATCTCTTCTGCCTTCAACATCAGGCGATGCATTTTCTAAATGGTTATCGTTATAGGCAAAGCCTGCGATAATATTTAAGCCGTTTACCGGGTTTGCAATAACTTCGGCTTCTATACCTTTGCTGATTTTGTTACCATCCTGAATCTGGGCATTTGGATTTGTTGGATCTAAATTATAACCCCTGACAATATCTTTCACTTTGATGTAGTAGTAAGATACCGATCCGGTTATTTTGCCGTTAAAAGCATTGGCTTTAATACCACCTTCAATCTGGTTAGCTTGTTCTGCTTTAAAAGCATCGCCTTTGTAATCTATACCATTGATGTTATTAAAACCATTTTGGTAGTTGGCAAATAATGATAACTGATCTTTAACCGGTTGAAATACCAAACCGAATTTTGGCGAGAAAACAGTTTGCTTGTAAGCGCCTTTCGGTGCCGAACCTGAACGGTCAGAATTGCCTTTATTGTCAAAACGATCAACCCTTAAAGCTGCAAGGGCAATTAACCTGTCGGTTAAGTTAATTACATCTGATGCGTAAGCACTATAGGTGTTGGATTTGAAGTTAACCGGATATTTAGAATAAGGGTTTGCCGCGTAAAACGCCGCTAAATTAGCCTCAGTAAAATTGTTGTAATTGGCACCTGTTCCGTTTTTGTTGGTAATATCGAAGGTGTCTATCGAGTAAAACAACTGATCGGAATTTTGGCGTAAATAATCTAGGCCAAGTACAACGCGGTTTTTAACTGAACCTAAGTTAAATGTACCGTTAAAGTTTTGTTGTACTTCGTAAGTGAAGATTTTACTGTTGTCGGTTGATTGATCTGCCCTTGATAAATTATCGGCACCGGGAGCTGCTGCAGGATTGAAGAAACTGTTTGGAACAAGAAAAAGATAAGTGCCACGACCATTTGAAAAGCTATAATTGCTCGAAAAACTAGTATGCGAAGACCAATTGTCGTTAAACTTATAATTGGCCTGACCAAAGAAATTCGAACTGTTGTATTTTTGTTTCATGGCATCGCCGGTGAACGATTTATCGTAAGGAATGCCAGATTGATCGGCCCTGTCAAAACCCAGTTGTGCAACCGGGAAATAGAAGAAAACGAATGGTTTTAAAGTGTTTTTACCATTGGCAATTTCAGCGTCAAAAACGAAGTCTAATTTGTCGTTTACTTTATACGACAAGCTTGGCGCGATAAAGAAGCCTTTGTCAAAAACATTTTCCTGAAAAGAACCCTTGTAATTATACGAAGTATTGATACGGGCATAAATATGGTTGGCTTTATCAACTGGGAAATTAAAATCGGTACTAACCCGGTTAAAATCGTAAGTGCCTGTTGAATAACTTACTGAGCCTCCCGTTCCTTCAAAAGGTTTTTTGGTGATGCGGTTAATTAAACCACCGTACGAAGTTAATGTACTGCCAAATAAAGTAGCCGATGGACCTTTAATAAATTCTACACTTTCTAAGTTGGCAACGTCGTTGCGGCCGGTAACGTTGCCCGCAATACCATTTCTTAACTTGGCCTGTACAATAAAGCCTCTCGATGCATAATAAGCACCACCATCGCCACCACGACCTGTAGATTCCCACATTTTTTGAATACCTGTAGCATTACGGGTCGCATCATCAACTGAAAACACAAGCTGGTCGGCCATAGTTTCTTTGGTAATGGTAGTATAAACCTGTGGGTTTTCTAAATTGTTAAGTGGCATTTTAGAAATGTATTCGCTCTTTTTAGCGATATATTTATTTACACCCTGGTTAATGTTTACCTCGCTCAACTGATTTGAATTTTGGCTGATTACCACGTCTACTACTTTGTTTTCGCCTGCCTGGATGGTAATGGTTTTTTCTAAATTTTGCATACCAACCGCCGATACCCTTAAAATGTAAGTACCCTGTTTAACACGTAAAATTTCATATAAGCCTTTATCATTGGTAACGTTCCCTAAGCCCTTGCCTTTTAAACCTACTGAAATGTAAGCCGCAGGCTTGCCATCTGAAGTGGTAATGGTACCTTTTAAAGTTCCTGATTGCTGTGCAAAAGCAAGGGTATTGATTAAGAGCATCACTGCGGTTAATACAAATAGTCTGATTTTATTCATTTTATTATTTTAAGAATATGTTTCATGCGAATTAAAATGGAAGCGCATGCTGGTTTTTTGTTCTTTAAAATTTATTTGGATTAATTCTAAAGAGACGCAAAATAACGGCAGAAATTTGGATTATCCAAATTATTTTGAATTATTCTAAATAGCGAGACAGAGCATTATGCATACTTCCCAAATTCAGGCAGAGTATTTAGGAAAAAGAAGATAGTTTAACGTTTTAGTTTATGATTTATTCAATAGTTATTTTTTGCAATTAACATTTACTCCAAAATTGTGTATGAATAATGGTTATTGGATCAAAAAAGTGCCATGTAGCTTGATGTAATCAACTTTTTACGTTGTGATTGCTGCTTTTTTCGGAATTAAATATTGTGTGATTGGAATTGTTTGGGTTAAAATATGGTTATTCTTAGTTAAAAAATAGTTGAACCCTAATTAAAATTACCGATACTTTTACTAGTAATCAAACCTAACTAACTAATCATCAATGGAAAAAACTTCTACAAGACATTGCTATGTTAAATTTTTAGCGGCCACATTTTTTTATTTATTAATTCCCTGGCTGGCTTTTGCCCAAAAAACAATAAAAGGAACGGTTTTAGATCAGAATGATAAACCAATACCAGGGGTATCTATTTTGGAGAAGGGGACAAAAAACGGGACTTCGACTAATGCTGATGGGAAATTCACATTGGCTGTACAGAGCGATAAAGCTGTGCTGGTTGCCAGGATAGTTGGTTTCGTTACCGCGGAAAAAACAATTACTGCAAGCGGTACCATAAACTTTTCTCTGCAGGATGACAATAAGATGCTAGATGAGGTAGTACTCATTGGTTATCAGAAAATAACCAGAAAAAAATCAACAGCCGCTATTTCCAGTATTTCAGGAAAAGAACTTGCCAATTTGCCTTCGCCAAGTTTCGACCAGCTGCTACAGGGTAGACTTGCCGGTATAAATGTTCAGAACTTTAGTGGTCAGCCTGGTGTAGCGCCAACCGTGTCGGTTCGTGGTAACTCTACAGGTAGCACCAGTTACGACCAGGTTAATACGGTAAGATCGCCACTATATGTGGTAGATGGGGTACCTCAGGCTTCTGAGGATTTTGTTCCACCAGGAACAGGTACCGGCACCAACTATTTGGCGGGTATAAATCCGAACGATATCGAATCAATCGATGTATTAAAAGATGCATCTGCTGCGGCCATTTATGGTTCGAGAGCGGCCAATGGCGTAATATTAATTACAACAAAAAAAGGAGTAAGTGGCGACACTAAAATTAATATAAGTAGCTATGTAGGTTTTTCGCAGCGGCCTGATTTGCGTGAAGCTACCATTGGCGCTACTGAACGCAGACAAAAAATGGAGGTTTTGCAAAGGCAACTCACTTACGACCAGAGAAGACAACTGCCTTATTTGCTTACTGATAGCTTGAATCCGGTATTTAATGGAAATACCGACTGGCAGGATCTGTTCTATCGTTTGGCTAAAATAAACGATAACAACATCAGTTTAACCGGTGGTTCGGATAATGGAATGACTTACCGCTTTAGCGGTGGCTATTACAATGAGCAGGGGATCGTAAAAGGTACAGGCGTTAAACGCTATAGTACCAGAATCAACTTATCAACAAAAGCACTTAATAAAAAATTGACGATCAATCCTCAATTTTATTATTCAAGAACTGATAGAGGCAGGGGTGGCGAAGATCCCAACAACTCATCAAATCCTACCAGGCTTGGTGCGGGCAATTTACCTTCGTCACTGATCAATCTTTCGCCAGAAAAACTCGAATATTATGTAAGCCCAAATAGCGAAAACATAGACCGTAATATCAGTAACCAGTTTGGTATCAACCTTAATTTAAGTTATGAGTTTAATAAACATTTTACGCTAAACTCCCAATCATCATATACATCAGATAATCAACGAAGAGATGGGAGTTTTAGTAGCTTGTTAAACAATGGATTGGGAAATAGCGCCAGCAGTTTTTCTTCAAGCGGAATAGGATTAAGAGCTTCTAATTATTTAAATTATAGCGGTTCACTGGGTAAACATACATTTAATGTTTTAGCAGGGCAAGATATAGAATATAATCAGTACGAAAATACACAAGCTGCTGGCTTTGGTGGTCCTTCTGATAATATAACAGTTGTGACTGGTTTTCAGCAGGCTAACATTTTTGCCTCATCACAATACCGTGGCCATGGATTAATTGCATATTACAGCCGTTTTAGCTATGATTATGCCGATAAATACTTATTATCTGGCTCGATAAGGACTGATGGCTCATCGGGCTTTGGTGAAAACAACAAATATGGTTTTTTCCCGTCAGTATCTGTTGGTTGGATCTTGTCTGAAGAAAATTTCATGAAAAACATGACCAATAATCCATTTAGCCTCATTAAAATCAGGGGTAGTTATGGTGTTACAGGTAACGAAAATCTAAATAATGCCTACGTCCAATACAATAAGTATCTGGTTAACAATGGTATTTTTGATGGTAATGGCGGCGCATCCTCTTACAATGGTGTTACGGCTATCACACCTAATTTTAATAATGGTGTAGCCCAAAAGAATTTGAGCTGGGAAAAATCTACACAGTGGAATATTGGTACGGATTTAGAAATTCAAAATGGGAAGTATGCCATTACCTTTGATGTTTATAATAAAGAAGTAAAGGATAAGTTATTTAACGTTGATTTGCCGGTTACCTCGGGTTACGATGTGGCTTTTACCAATGCTTTTTCAGTACGTAACTCAGGTTTGGAGCTTACTTTTAACGGTACCCTGATCAGCAAGCCATTTAAGTGGTATACTTCATTTAATCTTTCTTATAATAAGAACCAGATTATGAGCTTGCCTAATGGTGGCCGCGATATCATTTTGAGAGGTGATCGGTTTGATAAAACCCATATTCTATCAGTGGGTAGCCCACTTAATGCATTTTACCTTTATCGAACCAAGGGTGTATTTTCAAGAACCGGAGATATTCCACAAAATCCATTTACCGGCGAACGTTACCGGAACAGTAACGGCACTTTTAACGAAGGAGATTTTTACCTGGCCGATTTAGATGGCGATTATTTTGTAGATATTTTTAATGATGGTATTAATCCGGACAAACAGCCAATTGGCGATCCGAATCCTCGTTTTACAGGTGGTTGGACCAATAATTTTAGCTACAAAAATTTCTCATTGAGTGTTTTTGCAACATTTACCTTTAAAAGAGATGTGCTAAACTTGTTCGATTCAGACCGTTTTGCAAATTCTCAGGATGGAAATGCAATCTACCAATTTGCCAGCTTCTCTACGCCTGATTTGGATAAATTAAATATTTGGAGAAATCCGGGTGATAACGCCGAGTATGCTAAATACGATTTGGGTACTTACCGTTATTATTATACAGGTGCACAAACGTTTTTCTTAGAAAAGGGAGGGTATTTAAGGATAAAAAATATTACGCTGGGGTACGATTTAGGTGCCAAAACCCTTAGTAAGTGGGGCTTAAGTCAGTTTAAAGTGTTTGCTATGATCGATAATGTGCACATGTTCCAGCAATCTAAAAAATTGCCAGATGCAGAGGCTGTAAACGGATATGGTGAGTATATCGGAACGGGATATCCGATCCCGAAAAAATATACTTTAGGTCTTCAAGTTCAATTTTAATACCATTAAGATGAAAAATATAATAACAAAACTCAGCATATTAAGCACTGTAATCATTATTTTAAGTACCAGTGCTTGTAAAAAGCTACTTTACGAAGAACCTAAAGATGCGCCATACGAGCAAACTTTCTGGAAAACGGCTAAAGATGCAAGAGGTGCTATGGCTGGTAATTATGCCTTGTTCCGCAATGCCATTACCAACAAAAATAACCGCTACTATATGTATGGCGATGCCATTGCTAAAAACTACTTTACCATGCAGTATACCGGCGATGGGCTGGAGGGGATACAAAACGGCGATTTCACCTTTCAATACAACTTAAACACATTGGCTAATTACACACTTTATTATAAAAGTATAGCCATGTCTAATCTCATATTACAGAAAGCAGCTGCTATGACAGATGCACAATTATCTACAGAAGATGATGCTACTGAATTTAGAAATAACATTTTAGGTCAGGCTTATTTTTTAAGGGCCTTAAGTTATTTTATGATGGTACGCGTTTGGGGTGATGTGCCAATTGTTACCGAATCTTATGAAGATCCGCTTAATGCACCTCAATTACCCAGAAAACCAAGAGCAGAGGTAATGAAACTGGTAGAGGATGACTGTCATAAGGCCATTAATTTGTTGGGTTGGACCTATAGCAATACTGGCGATGCGAAAGTGACGGCCAATAAAGGATCTGCTTATGCACTGTTAGCCCATTTGTATTTGTGGCGGGCAACCATGTCTGATGTCTCCACAGATGCGCCAAATATGGTAGATGTAAACAGTGCCGATACAACTATTAATACCTTGATTAGTCGCGGTGGTTATACCTTAACCGATAAGGCCAATTATAAAAATACATTTATAGGACGCTCTTCGGAAGGTATTTTTGAGATTAATATTAGCGAAAATACGCTTGAGGGGTCGGCAAGTTCGGTAGGTGCAGAATTTTTAAACGGAAGCTACATTAATGGTTTTGGTAATAACCCCAGGTTTTATGTCGTGCCAAGGTATATCAATGATCATTTTTATACTGATACTGATATCAGGTTAAAAAAAGGTTTTGATTTTACACTGCCCGAAAAACCAATGTGTATTAAATACAGCAATGTAACTTACCGAAATCCGGGACAAAAATTAAACCCTTATTTAAGCAATAACATCATCATATTCAGATTAGGGGATATGCAGTTACTAAAAGCAGAAATTGCACTTTATAAAGGCGATGCAGCTACTGCAACTACAATTATCAATAACTTTAGAAAAAGAAATGATCCTTCTCCTGTTCTGGTAGACAATGGCTTATCGGTAAGTGATGTAATGGACGAATATATTATAGAACGTGGAAGGGAAATGTTTTTGGAAGGACATTTATTTTATGATTTGCTGCGGACCAGAAGATATGGCTTTATTGTAGACTGGCTTCCTGAAGCAAGATTTAGAAAAGAAGGCTTTTATTGGCCTTTAGATCCTGCTTTGTTTAGGAACAATCCTTATCTGAAACAAACTACCTATTGGTTGGGTAAAGTATAAATAAATTTAATCCTAAGATTAAAAATCATGAAAAATAATATTTTAATATATATATGCATAATCTTAACTGCCTTATCGGCATGTAAGAAAGACGATTATAAACGTGATGGAGGTACTAGTAATGCCTATGTGGATATGACCACCTACGATTATTTAAAATCTAACCGAAATTTTGATTCTTTGGTGAAAGTAATTGATAAAGCGGGCTTAAAAGATATCGTAAATGGAGATGTTACCTTCTTTGCTGCTACCAATTATAGCGTTGCCGATTATGTAAAGGCAAAGAAGAACCAAAAGGCTATTGAAACCGGGAATGAAAATTTTAATTTCGGAATAAAGGATATTCCATCGAAGGAGCTAAGCGATTCTTTAAAAACCTATCTGTTTGCAGGAAAAATAAACAGGGATCAGATTACGCTTGGGGGTAAATTATACAATAGTGTATTAGGTGTAATTCCAAACGTCCAGTATATGATAAAATTTAGACGTTCTTATGAATACGGTCAGTATATAAATTACGTAGATTATGTTACTTATACTAAGGTGATTGGTACACGTGATGATAAAGAACCCGATTTGAATGCTATACCCGAAAATCAAAAAGATAAAGCCGCGGATGTTCAAACTTCCGGCATCGTAACTAAAACCGGAATTGTTCATGTTTTAACTGGAAATCATCGTTTGTTCTTTAATGCACAACCTTTAGGGAATTAAACCATAAATATTATCAAATATGAAAGTTAAATATATTTTAGGCCTACTATTCTTATTAAGCATATATGCCTGTACAAAAATTGAGAAAGGTTTCCAAAGTGATGGAATTCGTTATAAAGACAATGATATTTTTGCCAAAAGGGGATTAATCCTTTTCCAGTCTGATAGAATTAATGCTGATGGATCTACGCCTCCTTACACCTTTAAAATGTTAAACCTGAGAAAAGAGGACGGCTCTCCGGCGCCGGCAGAATTTTCAAAAGAATATGAAATTTTGGTGTTTAAAACAGGAATGAATTTTGATCCGGAAACAGATGTTACGCGTGAACAACTGGATAAAAAGAGAGAGTTAGTTAAGCGGTTACCCATGTACTTTAATGAAAATAGCGGCCAGCTTACCTTTAATAAAGCTTCGGCTAATTTGCCATTGGGCAGATATATTTTTGATGTAGAGATGACCAACGTTACCGGCACAAAGCTTTTTCCAAAACTGGCTACGATCAACGTGGTAGATCCGGGCATCGATGATTTATTCGTTATCACAGATGATGTTGCTAACGGCTTTAATGATGTTACGGGTGCAGTAACGCCGATGAAAAACCCAATCATTACCTGTACCAAAATATCTAACAGTGGTGCGAGGGCCATTTTAAAGATGGTTGATAAAAATGGTAAAGTTTTTAATCCTAAAGCAGGAGAAATTATAGCAAGGGGAGATAGGCCAATTTTTGAAAACTATGCTAAATTCAACCCGGTTATTCAAACTGATACCGCTATGATCTGCGATTTTGAGGTAGCACCGTTTCCTTTAACAAAATACGTTACACCAACTACCGATTGGGGGTTCTTAATGTATTACAGAATACCGAGTACCTTTATCAAGTCAATAGATGGCTTTCCGGCATCGCCAGGTTTTTCTGTAAATCCAAGATGGTCGTGGCAATTGAAGTTAGAAGGTACTTATGTAATCCAGGTAAAATTTCCTGATGTAATCAAAAAATAATCATTTCAGTTTTCAACAAAGGCGGCAATTTTCTAAAAGAAAATTGCCGCCTTTGTTTTGGGATTTTTAATCTTCTTACTTAATCAATATCACTTGCAAGCTTAACGGTCTTTCCGTATCATTTGCAGGTGTTACTAGCCCTCCACAAATAACATCGTAATGGTAGCCCGCCACAAAGGTAGTACTGGCTGATGTAGCCTTAACTGTTCCTGAGGAGGTTTCTTTAGTGTCAAGCGTATAAGTTCCGGCATCAACAGTGGTAAAAGCACTTGCTGTTTTATAAGCCTTGTTGGTAGCCAATGTGGTAGTTGCGCTGGTTTTAGCCAGATCTAACGCGGGTGCATCAGGCGATAAGTTGATAAAACGCACATAAGCTTTGTCGGTAGCATTGATGCTCAAGTCGTCGGCAATGGTGTAAATATCTAACGCCGCAGGCTTATTAATCAGGTAAGTAGAATAATAGGTGTTTACGCCCAGGGTTACGGTTTTGCTCAGCAGGCTTTCAGCGCTACTGGCTGTGGTAAATTTTAAAGTATAGGCACCTGGTGCATAAGAACCGTAAGCAGCCGAGCCACCGAAAGGTAAGGCCGCCGAAGTAACCATGGTACCATTGAAATAAGCATTATAAGTAGCTGAAGAAGGCGAGGCATTTACAACCCTTAAATAGGAAATCGTAGTATCTGTCTCATCTTTTTTGCAGGAAGTTAATGCGGTTAAAACAACGAAAATAAATAAAGGGATAAATTTGAGATTGAAAGGAGTAAAATTCTTCATCTTTTTTTGAAATTTGATTTAAATATTAAAGGGTATCCATAAAACGGTTGCCTGGCAATTTTCGCTACAAGCCCACAAATATTGCTTTTAAACCTTATTGGAGGTTGTTAAATCATGTTAAGCAGATGTTAAAGTTTACCGGCTTTTTTTAACAATGTTAACATTGGCCGGTTGGATTTAATTCGATCTGCCTAACAATTGCTTTTTAATTTTAAATGAATGTGTGCGTTTAGGCATAATTAAGTCAGATTAGTTTAAAAAATTAAGCTCAAGGCATAAAAAAATGATGATAATATTGTGTAACTCGATTTTTATTTAAACCTTTGCACCTCAATAGAGTTAAAGCCGTTTTAATACGCAAGAAATGATTAAGCAATTTTTACATAAACTTTCTGTTTTCACAGCCCATTTGGTTGCTGGTGAGAGTTTATTTATTAATCGTTTTCAACCCGTATTTTATTACCCCACAAGCCGGCAAAATTTTACTCCACGTATTTAGTACTCAACTAAACGTAACGAGGAATTGATCCTCTCTAAAAACCCAATTAACAAGAATACTTATAATTTTTCGTTAGAAAACGAATGGATATTAACGAATTTATAGTGCAGGTTGCACTTCCTGAACATCGTGTATTTGCAGAAGAAATTGTAACCGAGATGGCCGAATCTGCGAAAGCGCGTGGTACGGGTATCGCGAAGCGTTCGCCAGAATACATCTCTAACAAGATGCAAGAAGGCAAATCGGTTATTGCTTTTCACAAGGATGGTTCATGGGCCGGATTTTGCTATATCGAAACCTGGAGCCACGGGCAATTTGTGGCCAACAGTGGTTTGGTAGTAAGTCCTAAATACCGCAAAGCCGGACTGGCAAAGGCCATTAAAAATGAAATTTTCGGCTTATCGCGAAAGTTGTACCCAAAGGCAAAAATATTTGGTTTAACAACAGGCTTAGCGGTAATGAAAATCAATTCAGATTTAGGCTACGAACCTGTTACTTACAGCGAACTTACCCAGGATGAAGAATTTTGGAAAGGCTGCCAGAGTTGCGTGAACTTCGAAATTTTAAAAATGAAGGAACGTAAAAATTGCATGTGCACCGCCATGCTTTACGATCCGGCTGAGAAAAAACACGAAGTAGCCAAACAATTTGCCGAAGAACTGCAAAAGAAACCCAAATTATACGAGCGCTTTATGCGCATTAAACAACGTCTGGTTGTTAAACCTAAGCCAAAAACTGGCTTAAAAGCCCTTTTATTTTTATTTACCCTTTTATTTAAATAGCATGAAAAAAGTTGTTTTAGCATTTAGCGGAGGATTAGATACCTCATTTTGCTGTATTTACCTGGCAAAAGACCGTGGATTAGAAGTTCACTCGGTGATTGTAAATACTGGTGGTTTCTCTGATGAGGAATTACAGGAAATTGAGAAAAGAGCCTATGCTTTAGGAGTGAAATCGCATGCTGTGGTAGATGAAACAGAAGGTTATTACGAAGATTGCATTAAATACCTGATTTTCGGTAACGTATTGAAAAATGCTACTTACCCACTTTCTGTTAGTGCAGAACGCGTAAGTCAGGCTACAGCAATTGCTAATTATGTAAAGAAAATCGGTGCTGATTATGTAGCACATGGCAGTACTGGTGCAGGTAACGACCAGGTTCGTTTCGATATGATTTTTAATATCCTGATTCCAGGTGTTGAAATTATTACCCCAATCAGGGATTTAAAATTATCGCGTGAAGCCGAAATCGAATATTTAGCCGGCCATGGTGTTGAGTATAGCGCTGAGAAAGCAAGATATTCAATTAACAAAGGCTTATGGGGTACTTCGGTAGGTGGTAAAGAAACTTTAACTTCTAACGAAACTTTACCTGAAAGTGCCTGGCCAACGCAGGTTTCAGAAACCGAATCGCGCAAAATTGAGCTTACTTTCGAAAAAGGTGAACTGGTTGCTATTGATGGCGAAAAATTAGCGCCGGTAAGGGCTATCCAGAAATTACAGGCTATTGCACAACCTTTTGGTATTGGTCGCGATATTCACGTAGGAGATACCATTATCGGCATTAAAGGTCGTGTTGGTTTCGAGGCAGCTGGTCCTGTAATTATCATCAAAGCACACCACACTTTAGAAAAACATACTTTAACCAAATGGCAGTTAAGCTGGAAAGAGCAATTATCTTCTTTCTATGGTAACTGGTTGCACGAAGGTCAGTTCCACGATCCGATTATGCGGAACATTGAAGCATTTTTGGCTGATACACAAAAATTTGTGAGCGGTAAAGTGTTCGTTGAACTATTGCCATATCGTTTCCAGATTATCGGTATTGAATCTAACCATGATTTAATGAGCAACAAATTTGGTAGCTACGGTGAAATGAACAACGCCTGGAGCGGAGAAGATGTTAAAGGTTTCTCTAAAATTTTCGGTAACCAGGTAATGATTTGGCACAAAGTAAACGGAGAGGAAGCATAAGACTAAACGTCATTGCGAGGAGGCAGGACGAAGCAATCTTTTTAACGCTTATCCAAACCTAACGCAAGGCCTTGATCCAGCACTAAAATACTGAACACTTAAAAATGAAAGAAATCCTTTCCAAAGAGCAATGTCTGAACCACTACAAATGGGGTGATAATTGTGATGGTTGGAATTTTGTAAATAGCCCGGAGGCATCGGTTAAACAAGAGCTGATGCCTGCGAAAACCGCTGAGAAATTGCACTTTCATACTTATGCAGCGCAATTTTTCTTCATATTGAAAGGGCAGGCAACATTTTTAATTGAAGGTGAAACATTTACCGTTAACGCCAACAAAGGCTTGCAAATTAAAGCTGGCCACAAACATAAAATCATGAACAACGGGCCTGATGACCTGGAATTTATTCTTTTTTCCTATCCATCAACCCAAAACGACAGAACTGATTGTGAATAATATAGGAATTAAACGAGTAGGAATAAATGAAGCCCATCTGGTAGCGGGTCTGTTTAATCAATATCGTATATTCTACAATCAGTTTTCGGATATCGGGATGGCCAAGGCTTTTATCGATGAACGTTTGCAGCACAACGAATCGGTAATTTTTATAGCCATCGATGCGGATAACCAGCAAGCTATAGGTTTTACGCAGCTATACCCAAAATACTCCTCGGTAAGATTAAGTAAAAACTGGATCTTAAACGATCTGTACGTTGATGCAAATTACCGTAAACAAGGCATTGGCGAAAAGCTGATTAAAACCGCCATGGAGTTTGCCAAAACCACCGGTGCTACATTTGTACAACTGGAAACGGCTGTAGATAATTACAATGCACAGCATTTGTACGAAAGTATAGGCTTTATTAAACAGGCAAACGACGAAGATTTTTTTCTTTATAAAATAGTACTAAACTCATAGCGATGAATAAAATTAAAGCAGGGATAATTGGCGGGGCAGGTTACACAGGAGGCGAAATGCTACGCATTTTGGTTAACCACCCAAATGTTGAAATTGCTTTCGTAAATAGCACAAGTAATGCCGGAAATCTGATTTCTGATGTACATACTGATTTAATAGGCGATACCGATTTACGTTTCGTAAATGATATTCCGCAGGATATTGATGTGCTTTTTCTTTGCGTTGGCCATGGCGATGCAAAGAAGTTTTTAGCGGCAAATTCAATTAACGAAAACATCAAAGTAATAGATTTATCGCAGGACTTCAGGTTACACGAAAAATCTACTTTCGAAAACCGTCAATTTGTTTACGGCCTTCCTGAATTAAACCGCGATAAAATTAAATCTGCAAACAATATTGCTAATCCAGGTTGTTTTGCAACTTGTATCCAGTTGGGTTTATTGCCATTGGCTGCTAAAGGGTTGATAAACCAAGAAGTGCACATTAATGCTACTACAGGTTCTACAGGAGCAGGGCAGAGCTTAGCTACAACCTCTCATTTTAGCTGGAGAAATAATAATCTTTCTATTTATAAAGCTTTTGAGCATCAACACTTAAATGAGATCAGCGAAAGTTTGTTGCAGTTGCAGCCTTCACTTGCCCAGACATTGAACTTCATCCCACAAAGGGGTGCATTTACACGTGGTATTTTGGCCGCAATGTACATGGAAAGCGACCTCACTTTAGAAGAAGCGCAAACCATTTACGAAGATTATTACAGCGCGCATCCTTTTACGCATGTAAGCCGGAAAAATATTGATTTAAAACAGGTTGTAAATACCAATAAAGCATTGGTACATATCGAAAAACATGGCAATAAACTATTTGTAATCAGCATTATCGATAACCTGTTAAAAGGTGCCAGTGGACAAGCGGTTCAGAATATGAACTTAATGTTCGGACTGGAGGAAACTGCAGGCTTGAAGTTGAAAGCCGCGAACTTTTAATAACCTGTCATGCTGAGGCACGAAGCATCTGCAACTTACGCAACAGATTCTTCGTTCCTCAGAATGACAAAAACCTTAATAAAATGAACTTATTCGACGTTTACCCACTTAACGATATAGAAATTACCAAAGCAGCCGGCAGTAATGTTTGGGATGCTAACGGACAACAATATTTAGATTTATACGGCGGTCATGCTGTAATTTCAATTGGCCATACCAACCCGCATTACGTAAGTCGTTTAACCGATCAGTTAAGTAAAGTGGGATTTTATTCTAATTCAGTTAAAATTCCTTTGCAGGTACAACTGGCTGAGAAGCTGGGTGAAGTATCGGGCAAAAAAGATTTTCAGTTATTTTTATGTAACTCGGGCGCAGAAGCCAATGAAAATGCACTTAAACTGGCTTCTTTTTACAATGGAAGAAAAAAGGTAATTGCTTTTAGCGGTGCTTTTCATGGCCGTACCTCTTTGGCAGTGGCAGTAACCGATAATCCTAAAATTGTAGCCCCGGTTAATCAAACCGAGAACGTAATCTTTTTGCCGCACAATAACGAGGTGGCTTTGGAGGAAACTTTTAAAACGCAAGGCAATGAAATTTGTGCTGTAATTGTTGAGGGTATTCAGGGTGTTGGCGGAATTAAAGAAGCTTCGAAAAGTTTCCTGCAAAAAATACGCTCGCTTTGCGATGAGTACAATGCCGTTTACATTGCCGATTCAGTGCAGTGCGGTTACGGTAGAACAGGATTGTTTTACTCGCACGATTGGGCTGGTGTAGAAGCCGATGTATACACCATGGCCAAAGGTATGGGCAACGGATTTCCGGTAGCCGGAATTTCTATTGCTCCGAAATTTAAACCTTGGCATGGCGAACTAGGTACCACTTTTGGCGGTAATCACCTGGCTTGTGCAGCTGCATTGGCGGTGCTCGAAATTATGGAGCAGGATAACCTGATGAAAAATGCCGAAGAAGTTGGTAATTACCTCATTGCCGAACTGAAGAAATTTGAGCAGGTAAAAGAAGTTCGTGGTCGTGGTTTAATGATTGGTATTGAATTGCCTGAAGAACTGGCGCATGTTAAAAAGGAGCTTTTATTTAAACACTTCATTTTTACCGGCGAGGCAAAACCAAATGTAATCCGTTTGCTGCCAGCGTTAAACTTAACCAAAGCACATGCTGATGAGTTTTTGGCTGCGTTTGGTAAATTGGTAAAATAAGGTAGGTGGCAGGAAGGTAGAAGGCTGGAAGGCCTGGGATGAAAAGGCTAAGAATTGTAAATTAAAAAATTAAATCAGGCGGTATTAATCGCAATTGTAAATTTTGAGTGATGGAGGATTGAGGTGTAGCAAACCCTCAACCTTCCAACCTTTAACCTAATAAAAAAGATGAAATTGTTCACTTCCGTACACGATGTTCCAAACATCAAACAATTTGTAACTGATGCATTGGCATTGAAGGCTAATCCTTATGCACATCAGGATTTAGGTAAGAACAAAACCCTGGGTTTGGTTTTTATGAACCCAAGCTTACGTACCCGGTTAAGCACGCAGAAAGCAGCCTTAAATTTGGGTATGAATGTAATGGTGATGAATCTGGATAAAGAAGGCTGGGCTTTGGAAACCCAGGATGGGGTAGTGATGAATGGTTCTACAGTAGAGCATATCCGTGAAGCTGCGGCTGTTATGGGCCAGTATTGCGATATTTTGGGCTTGCGGTCGTTCCCGAAACTAAACAACCGTGAGGAGGATTACAGTGAAGATTTTTTTAACAAGTTTGTAAAATACTGTGCGGTACCAGTAGTGAGCCTGGAGAGTGCAACACGCCACCCCCTGCAGAGTTTTGCCGATATCATTACCATTCATGAAACATGGACCAAGAAACCTGACGGAGCAAAACCCAAGGTAGTTTTGGCCTGGGCGCCGCATGTAAAAGCTTTACCGCAGGCGGTACCAAATTCTTTTGCCGAATGGATGTGTAAGGCACAGGAAGAGGGCATGATCGATTTTACGATTGCGCAGCCTGAAGGTTATGAGCTGGCAGAAGATTTTACGCCAGGGGCTAAAATTGAATATAATTTAGAAGAAGCTCTTGTCGGTGCCGACTATGTTTATGTAAAAAACTGGAGCAGCTATAAAGAATATGGTAAGGTATTAACCTATCCTGACGGCTGGATGATGAACAACGAAAAGTTAAAAATCACCAACGATGCAAAAGTAATGCATTGCTTGCCGGTTCGCCGCGATTTAGAATTATCATCAGAGATTTTGGATGGACCAAACTCATTGGTGATCCACGAAGCGGGAAACCGTTTATGGGCTGCGCAAGCTGTAATTAAAGCGATGCTGGAAGAATTGTAAAACGTTCAGCCCCGGCTCGTGTCTTCACGAACCGAAATTGTTAATATGGTGAAATAAAACAATTAATGTGGTTCGTGGAGGCACGAACCAAGGAAAGCATAAGTTATGAAACAACTCACTATCATAAAAATTGGCGGCAACGTAATTGATAATTCTGAAAACCTGCACCGGTTTTTATTGGATTTTACGGCTTTGCCCGGTGATAAAATTCTGGTGCACGGGGGCGGCAAAATTGCAACCGAACTGGGCGAAAGTTTAGGCGTTGAAGCTAAAATGATTGAAGGCCGCCGGATTACCGATATTGAAACTTTGCGGATTGTAACCATGGTTTACGCCGGATTGATTAATAAAAATATGGTAGCACAGTTGCAGGCCAAAGGCAGTAATGCAATTGGCTTAACTGGTGCAGACGGAAATATTATTCAGGCAAAAAAACGTCCTGTAAAAGAAATCGACTATGGGTTTGTTGGCGATTTGGATGAAAATTCAGTATCTGCAACAACCTTAGATAATTTACTGAAAGCAGGTTTGGTACCTGTTTTATGTGCCATTACCCATGATGGGGAAACACAATTGTTAAATACCAATGCCGATACTATTGCCTCGTCGGTGGCGGTGGCGATGTCGGGCTTATATGAAACACGTTTGGTATATTGCTTCGAGAAAAAGGGCGTGCTGAAAGATGTAAATGATGATGGCTCTGTGGTGAGAGAAATTAGGGCAGATGAATTTGAAGGTTTGAAGGCTGATGGGACTGTTGCAGGTGGGATGATCCCGAAATTGCATAATGCTTTTGAGGCGATTAAAAAAGGTGTTTCGGCAGTGTATATTGGTAAAGCAGATGAACTGACTGAACTTGCAACAGGTACTTTTGGCACTAAAATGCTGAAGTAAGGTAGAAGGCTTAAAGGTTGAGGGCGGAAGGTTAATCTGTTATATAGGCTTTTGCAGAAAAAGGCTGAAATGTACTGGTTTTGCCTAATAAAACTAATAGCAGCGGGCACGGAGTGTAACGGAGTAAAGCGGATAGCAGGACAGAACATCAATAGTATGATGAAATTGCTTTTCAGAATAAAACAGAAAGCTGTGCAATCTTATAAACTGTGAAATCAAACGAACTAGAAACAATAAAACGAACCACAAAATGAAAAAAATCGCCATAATCGGTAGCGGAAATATCGGTTTATCTTTAGCAAAAGGATTGGTTAAAGCCAACTACACCACAACCAAAAACATTACCTTAACCAGGCGCAACACAGCCAATTTATATAAGTTTGCACAAGAGCGCTACAAGGTTACTGCCAATAACGCTGATGCAGCAGCTGATGCAGATGTGATTATTTTAGCTGTGCTGCCTCAGCAGTTAAATGTGGTTTTAGAGGAAATCCAATCGGCCATAAATCCTGCTAAACATTTGGTGATTTCAGTAATCTCGGGCGTAAGCTGTGCTGCGGTTCGCGAGAAACTGGATAGCGATGTTCAAATTATCAGGGCTATGCCCAACACTGCTATTGCGATAGGCCAATCCATGACCTGTATTGCAAGCGACAATGCTTCGCCACAAAATTTAGAAGATGTAACCCGCATGTTTGAAACGGTAGGTTCGGTAGTTAAAATAAACGAAGATTTAATGACTTCGGCTACTGCACTCTGTGCCTGCGGTATTGCCTTCTTTTTAAGGGGAATCAGGGCAGCTTCGCAAGGTGGGGTAGAAATTGGTTTCCATGCCGATGAAGCCTTGAAAATGGCCGTACAAACTGCAAAAGGAGCGGCCGATTTACTTTTATTACACGGAACACACCCAGAATCAGAAATAGATAAGGTAACTTCGCCGAAAGGTTGCACCATTGCAGGGTTAAACGAAATGGAGCACAATGGTTATAGTTCTTCGCTGATAAAAGGTATTAAACTTTCGGCCTTAAAAGCTGGGAACTTGTACACTAAAGAGAGCTAAAAGCTTAAAGACTAAAGTTTAAAGAAGGACGTGCAATGCCTATACTTTTAAAGCTAAAATAAAACAGGTATCAAGTATTCAGTATCTCGAACAGGTTAATCCTGATACTGAATACTTGATACCAGATAAAGAGTACTTGATACTATGTCATTAGAAAATATACAAAAAGAAAGTCTGGACTTATTGCGGCAGTTAATCCGTATCCAGTCTTTTAGCAAAGAAGAAGATAGAACGGCGAATTTAATTGCTCAGTTTCTGGAAGAGAGAGGGATTAAGACCCAGCGTAAAATGAACAACGTTTGGGCCTACAACAAGCATTTCGATGCCGCTAAGCCAACCTTTCTTTTAAACTCGCACCACGATACGGTTAAGCCAAATTCTGGTTATACCCGTGATCCGTACGATGCAGCAATTGAAGGTGATAAATTATTTGGTTTGGGCAGTAACGATGCGGGAGGATGTCTGGTTTCGCTAATTGGAACGTTTCTGTATTACTACGATCAGGAAAATTTAAAATATAATATCTGTTTGGCTGCTACTGCCGAGGAAGAAATTTCGGGCAATAATGGTTTAGAACTGGTGCTGCCAGATTTAGGGGAGCTTGAATTTGGTATTGTAGGTGAACCTACAGAAATGAATTTAGCCATCGCCGAGCGTGGTTTACTGGTCTTAGATTGTGTATCGCACGGTAAAGCCGGGCATGCTGCACGTGAAGAAGGCGAGAATGCCATTTACAAAGCATTAAAAGATATTGAGTGGTTCAGAAACTACCATTTTCCAAAAGTATCAGAGGTTTTCGGCCCGTTAAAAATGACGGTGACCATTATCAATGCAGGTTCGCAGCATAATGTTGTGCCGGCCAATTGTACTTTTACAGTTGATGTACGCGTAACAGATTCCTATACCAACGAAGAGGTTTTGGAGATTATCCGTGCCAATGTTGATTGTGATGTTACCCCACGTTCTATCCGCTTAAAACCTTCGTCTATTGATAAAAACCACCCACTTGTACAGGCTGGAGTTGCTTTGGGAAGAACAACCTATGGCTCGCCAACAACTTCTGACCAGGCTCTACTGGATATTCCATCAGTAAAAGTTGGTCCGGGTTTTTCGGGCCGTTCGCACATGGCCGATGAATTTTTGTATGTTAGGGAAGTAGCTGAAGGTGTTGAAGGGTATGTTAATATGTTAAAACCTGTATTAGGTTTATAGCAGTTGTTGGTTTGAAATGACAAAATGAAACGACCAGGATTTATAAAAATCAAATGATTATAGCCTGTCAGTTTCATTATTACTTAAACAAATCTAAGCAGATGAAAAAAAATATCACATTTTTATTCTCCATCCTATTATTTAATTTTTTCGTTGCGAAAGCGGATATCCGGCTTCCTAATGTATTGGCCAGTAATATGGTTTTGCAACAAAAATCGACTACAAAATTATGGGGTTGGGCAAGTCCTGCTGAGAAAATTAAAATTACTACTTCATGGGACAATAAAACAATTGAAGTTACCGCAACAGGGAATGCCGATTGGCAAGCTAGTGTGCAAACGCCCGCTGCCGGTGGACCTTATACCATATCCTTTGAGGGGCAGAATAAAGTGGTATTGGAAGATATCCTGATTGGAGAAGTTTGGGTATGTGGCGGTCAATCAAATATGGAATGGAGTTACAACCAAACCATTAAAAGTATTAAAGAGGAGTTCGGGCAGCTTAGTGGCCTAAAAATCAGGCTTTTTCAGGTGCCTAAAGGCACTTCTAAATCTCCGCAGGACGATTTGCAGGCCAGTTGGAAAGTATGTGATAGTAATACTTTAAAGGCATTTAGTGCGGTAGGATACTATTTCGGCAAAAAATTAAATCAGAATTTAAATGTACCTATTGGCTTAATCGGGAGCAATTGGGGTGGTACGCCTGCTGAAGTTTGGACACCCGAGCAATTGGTAAATGCAGATACGTCTTTAAAGACGGTTGCAGAAAAGCGAGCTCAGGTTGCCTGGTGGCCGGTAAGCGCAGGCCTGGCTTATAATAGTATGATAGCTCCCTTAACCAATTTTAATATTGCTGGTGTTATTTGGTACCAGGGCGAAAGCAACCGCGATTTCCCTTCAACCTATAGCAAGCTATTAGGTAAAATGTTGGACGCATGGCGTAATAAATGGCAAAAAGATTTTCCCTTTTATTTTGTACAAATTGCACCGTTTAAATCGGCTATTGATAATGAGGTTGCGCTATTGCAGGAGCAACAGGCTAAATTTCTTGGTCAGAATACTAATGTCGGTATGGTTGTAGTTTCTGACATTACCGGCGATGTAACCAATATCCACCCTACAAATAAGAAAGATGTAGGCACCCGATTGGGCAATTTAGCTTTGTCTAAAACCTATGGAAAAATTATACCAGGTGCTGGCAGTCCCCTTTATCAATCTGTGAGCTTTAATGGGGCAAAGGCACAGGTAACTTTTAATATTGGCGATAGTAAAGGCCTTCAGTTACAGAGTGCAAATGTCGATGAGCTGTTTCTCGCTGGCCAGGATGGTATATTTTATCCTGCTAAGGCAAATATTGGAAAGAATATAATTACAGTAAGTAGCAATCAGGTTAAATCTCCTAAAGCGGTAAGGTACCAATTCAGTAATACAGGTATTGGAAATTTAAAAAATAAAGAAGGATTACCAGTAGCCCCTTTTAGAACAGATAATTGGGAAATAGGGCAGACGAAAATCAAATAATTAGACATGAAAATCTGGCAAAAAAATATAGATGTAAATAAATTTGTAGAAACCTTTACCGTTGGTAAAGACCGCGAACTGGATCTGCAAATGGCAAAATTTGATGTTTTGGGTTCTTTGGCCCACACAGAAATGTTGGAAACTATTAATTTGCTTACTGCTGATGAATTAAAAACCGTTCAGCAGGAACTGAAAAATATTTACGCCGAAATTGAAGCCGGTAATTTTACCATCGAAGATACTGTAGAAGATGTACACTCGCAGGTAGAGTGGTTGCTTACGCAGCGTATTGGCGAGGCGGGTAAGAAAATCCACAGTGGCCGCTCGCGCAACGACCAGGTTTTGGTTGATTTAAAACTGTTTTTCCGCGCCTGTATCGAAGACATGGTCGGTCAAACTGCAACTTTATTTAACCAGCTAATTGAACTGAGCAATACCCACAAAGATAAATTACTTCCGGGCTATACGCACTTGCAAATTGCTATGCCTTCATCGTTTGGTTTATGGTTTGGGGCTTACGCTGAAAGCCTTGCTGATGATATGGAACTGATGTTGGCTGCCTGGAAAATCACCAATAAAAATCCATTGGGTTCTGCAGCAGGTTACGGCTCGTCGTTCCCGTTAAACAGAACTTTAACCACTAAATTGCTTGGCTTTGAAAGCTTAAATTATAATGTGGTTTATGCACAAATGGGCCGTGGTAAAACCGAAAGAATCCTGGCGCAAGCCATGAGTGCAGTGGCCGCAACTCTTGCAAAAATGGCTATGGATGTTTGCCTGTTTATCAACCAGAATTTCGGCTTTATCAGTTTTCCACCTGAGCTTACCACAGGTTCGAGCATTATGCCGCATAAAAAGAATCCTGATGTTTTCGAACTGATCCGTTCGCGCTGCAATAAAATTCAGGCACTGCCAAATGAAATTGCCATGATGATCACCAATCTGCCATCAGGCTATCACCGCGATTTACAATTGTTAAAAGAGAACCTTTTCCCGGCAATTACTTCATTAAATGAGTGTTTAGAGATCGCTACGTTTATGTTCCAGAACATTACGATAAAGGATGATATTTTAAAAGATAAAAAATACGATTACCTGTTCAGTGTAGAAGTGGTAAACGATTTGGCATTGCAAGGTGTTCCATTTAGAGAGGCCTACAAAATAGTTGGCGAACAGATTGAAAGTGGTACTTTTGCACCATCAAGCCAAATACATCATACACATGAAGGCAGTATAGGTAACCTTTGTAACGAGCAAATTTCTGCTTCAATGAACGCTGTTTTAGCACAATTTGGTTTCGAAAAAGTGAATAAAGCGATAAGGGATTTGGTTAAATAACTCTTATTAAATCTCAAGTTGTTGAAATTTTAATAATATAAATTAAAAAAAATGAAATTTTACCTAGCTACCTTCGCACTTCTGTTCGCTGTAAGTATTGCTAATGCACAAAAAAAGCCAAATCACCAGGAAAAACCTAATCCAATATCAAAAGCTTCATTTAGTGGGAATGCCTGTGATATTTTGGTAGGACAACTTGTAGACCCAAAAGATTTTAAAGCAGTAGGCTTATCCGGCATTAGTTCTGCAGATATGTTAAAGCCAAAGATTGACAAATCAATAGGGGTTGATATTTCATTGAAAGAAGATGCGGAGGTAATGAATGCAACGGCCTTCTTTAAATATTATGAAGTTCCTGCTGAAAATCAAGAACTAATTAAAGTTAATGGCAGTGCGTTAAAAACTCTAGAGAATTTCCTAGCAAGTAAAACAATGATTAGGAAAGTAGAATTTGGTAAGGATCAGACAGGTAGACTGTTTACCAATATTGTCACCCTTAACAACAAGAAGAAGTAAGTCAACGTTTAATTAAGTGGTTTTATTTCTTGAAATAATTGATACAGCTGGATAAAAGAAAGCTAAGCGAATAAAAAAGAACATATGAAAGTTTCAGTAATAGCCAATTCATTAATTGGCTCGGAAATTATAAAAATTGGTAACGAGGTTAATGAAATGAAGCGCAAAGGCGCATCAATTGCTAATTTAACCATTGGCGACTTCGATTCGAACATTTACCCGATTCCGGCCGAATTAAAAGAAGGAATTGTAGCGGCCTACAACA
Organism: Pedobacter sp. KBW01; assembly: GCF_003852395.1. Classification (NCBI taxonomy): domain Bacteria; kingdom Pseudomonadati; phylum Bacteroidota; class Sphingobacteriia; order Sphingobacteriales; family Sphingobacteriaceae; genus Pedobacter; species Pedobacter sp. KBW01. Next base: position 250,331 of record NZ_QAJQ01000013.1, on the reverse strand, counting down.
CCAATCAAACCAATTACCCACCAGCCGATGGTGTTTTGCAATTGCGCGAAACGGTTTCTGAATTGCTAAAAGACAGATTTGGTTTAGACTATAATACCAACAGTATTCTGGTTTCAGGAGGTTCACGCCCTTTAATTTATGCTACTTTTCTGGCATTAATTGACCCAGGTGATACAGTAGTATTTCCGGCACCATCATGGAATAATAACCACTACTGTCATTTAACTTCGGCAAATGCGATTGCGGTAGAAACCGATGCTGCCCATAATTTTATGCCTACTGCAGCACAATTAAAACCGCATTTAAAAGGCGCAACTTTATTGGCTTTGTGTTCGCCATTAAACCCTACAGGTACCATGTTCGATGCCGATGCTTTGGCTGAAATTTGCGATGCAGTTTTGGAAGAAAATGCACGCCGTGGAGCAGATGAAAAGCCACTTTATTTAATGTACGATCAGATTTACTCGCTTTTAACTTTTGATAAAGAGCATGTAAATCCGGTTTCGTTGCGCCCTGCAATGCGCGAGTTTACAGTTTTTGTAGATGGTAGTTCTAAATGCCTGGCAGCAACTGGTGTACGTGTGGGCTGGGGTTTTGGTCCCGAAGATATCGTAAACAGAATGAAAGCATTGGTAGGGCACATGGGCGCCTGGGCACCAAAAGCAGAGCAGGTAGCCATGTCTGATTACTTTAACAATAAACCACAGGTTGATGCTTTTTTAACCAGCTTTAAAGGCCAGATACAAGACAGCTTAAATGCGCTTTATAATGGTTTTAGTGCATTAAAAGCTGAAGGTTTTAACGTAGATGCAGTTGAGCCGATGGGTGCCATTTACCTGACGATTAAGATTGATTACATTGGTAAAACAACCGAAGATGGTCAGCTTTTAAAAGATAGTGCTGATGTAAACTTCTACTTAATTAAAGAAGCCGGCGCTGCGCTGGTACCGTTCTCGGCATTTGGAAACGAGCACAGTATGCCGTGGTTCAGGGCATCAGTAGGGGCTTGTACCTTACAGGATATTAAAGATATGTTGCCAAGGATTAAAACAGCTTTAAGTAAGTTGAAATAAGATTATAAATAGATAGGAAAGCCTCTTCAATTAATTTTGAAGAGGCTTTTTGTTTATTTGGGCGTCATTTCGAGCGGAGTGCAACGCAGTCGAGAAATCTGCCTAGAGATAATCTCTCCGCTTCACTGCGTTCCGGTCGAGATGACGACTTTTTTATCGGGTTTGCTATAGACTTAAGACTAAAAAACTAATCCTCCCTACTTCCGTCATCAGCCATTCTCACCATTTTAGGTTCGAATTTAGCCACTACATCAACCAATTCGGTTTGTGCAGCCATTACTTTGTGGATATCTTTATAAGCCATTGGGGCTTCGTCTAAACCGGCACCAATTAGAGTAACGTTATGGTCTTTCAAAATGGCTTTCATATCCGATTTGGTGATCGATTGGATCGCTTTCGTTCTACTCATTTGTCTACCCGCACCATGCGAAGCTGAATTGATCGAACTCATCTCACCTTTTCCCCTTACCAAGAATCCTGGAGCTGTCATACTTCCCGGGATAATTCCCATTACGCCTTTACCAGCCGGTGTGGCACCTTTACGGTGAACAATCACTTCCTCGCCATTAATTAGTTCTTTCCAGGCAAAATTATGGTGATTTTCTACTTTGGCTAAAACCTTGGCACCAATGGCCCTTGTTAACCTTTTATGGATCACCTCATGGCAAGCCGAAGCATAATCGCCGGCTAAGTTCATGGCAATCCAGTATTCTTGCCCTTCAGCTGTGTTAAGGTCTAAATAGGCCAGATTTGCTGCCTCTTTAGGTAGTTTACAAATGCCTTTCGCCAGTTTGGTATAATGATCAGCAATGGTTGCGCCCAATCCACGCGAACCGGAATGGGTTAGCAAAGCTACATAACGGCCTTTATCGATATTTAAAACTTCATCTCGTTCTGCAAAATCTATAATTCCCCATTCTACAAAGTGGTTACCACCACCCGATGTACCCAACTGTGCCCAGGCTTTTCCGTGCAGGTTTTTTAAGAAAGGTGTGCTGTTAAAAGCTTCATTTTCTAAAACGTCGTGATCAGCTTTTTCTGTCCCACGGAAGTTTTGTCCTGCACCAAATTTGGTAAAGGCAATTAATTCGCGTTTGTACATGTCGTCCTTACCGAAATAATGTTTCTCGGGGATATTAAAGATACTAAGGGCCATTCGGCAGCCAATATCAACGCCTACTCCGTAGGGAATAATGGCGTTTCTGGTGGCCAGTACACCACCAATAGGTAGGCCATAACCTTGGTGCGCATCAGGCATTAAAGCGCCCGCTACCGCTACCGGTAGTTTCATGGCAGTATCCATTTGGTTTCGCGCACCTTCTTCAATGTAATCGGGGCCAAATACTGCATAGGGTTTCGCATCGCTTACCAATTCAATCGTTTCATCTTTTGGCACATTGGCTTCCTCAATCATGGCGGTAGCCAGCGTATTTAAAACCGGATCATCCAAAAAGCTTTCCGGGTATTCTTTTACTTTTTTAAATAAGGCCAGCAATTCTTTTTCTTCAGTATCCACAAAATTTTCTTTCAGGATATTCAAGGTCAGGCCTACTATTTTTCCTTCGGTATAACCTATTTCTATAAGGTCGTTACCAGTTATATTGTTTTTCATTGTTGTTTTTTAATCTGCATAAAGTTCTGCTCTCATCTCAACAAGTAATGATTCTACCAGATTTGCATCAGGTTTATCCATAAGCTTGCTGTTAATCGTTTCTTGTTCAATTTTTTTCATCAGAATTTCTGCCATTTTTAATACATCCTCGTAATCGAGTTCCCCTCTTTTAATCATAAGTAACTCATCTCGATTTTCTCTTTTTACATTTAATTTTCCATCACGAACAATCTCCAGTGCAACTTGTAGCAGCCTAATGGTATGCATCATGTTTTTAGCATCATAATCTTTACCATGGTTTTTATTTAAGCTACACCGATCCTCATTCCGTTTCTCTACCCATTCCCAATATTCGCCATATTCTTTGCAGTATGAAGAATAACTGTCCTTATTGAAAAATAAATACGCTATTTCCTTTTCTCCTGCAGGGATAGAAGAGATCGAAACTTCGTTAGCGGTTTCTTTATTTGCGATTCCTTTATAGTTAAATCTTTTTTCTGAATCATGAAATAAAGCATAAAGATTATTTGTATTTGGAATTTTTGCTAATCCACAATTTGCCTGCGAAATGCCACTTTTTATCAACCAGCTTTTGAATTTAACGGATGAATAATTAACCATAACGAAACAAAAATCCAGCACTGTTTTCCTTAGCTTCGGGATTGGGTTTAAAATCTTCTTATTTAAACCTTTTGCTTTTCTGATCTGTGTTAATGCATACCCACCAAAAGTATCTTTGCATAGCTTGGATAAAATGATATCAATATTTAACTTATTCATGATCGGATTTCTGTACAAGATGCATTCATCCGGTGTAGCTAAAATCTCTACAATGTTCGGATTGTTCTTGATCAATAATTCAACGAAGCGACCAATTTCATAATACACCTCATCGTTGCTATCATTGCTGATTTGTGGAATATACTTCAGTCCAAAAAACATTTCTTTCGGCATATAATATATTCCTTTAATATCAGTGTCTGATTGTGGCGTATCCAATCCATAAGCCTTGCTACCGCTTAAGCATTCAAATAAAAGCAGGTTTTGATCCTTTAAATCTTTAATTGTCATAACGGTTTATTGTATTTCTAAAAAAGGCATCCAGCATTTCTGTATCAAAACTCTCTTTGGGCAGATCTTTAGCTCCTTCTGTACAGTTTTTAAACTCTTCATCAATGTAATTACGCAGTTCTTTGTCTATCTTAATGATGAAACCCTCAGCCGAGCTTGACTTTAATCTGATTAAATCTTTTACCAATACTTGAAGCTGTGCTGGCATCAGGGTTAAAAGCGGCCCAATAGTCATCGGAGCAATCGTATTTTTTTCTAAACACCATTTTGCAGAAAGTAAAGGGCGGAGTACATAAAAAAGCTTTTTGATCTTGATTTCGTTGCCATTTATTACGGTTTCTAATGCGCTATGTGCTATTCCCAAATAATGGTTGATATTTGTTTTCCGATAGAAATAAGATTGACACAACGCCCATAATTCATCCCTGAAATGAGGCTGTTCTCCATAAATGATTGGCGATTGTAGCCATTCAAACGGAGTGGTATTTGATTTTCTAATTAGTTTAAGTACCTTTTTTATATCCCAGCCGTAAATATCAAGCTCATCATTGATTGGAAAACCCAGTTGATCATCTTTATCCGAAACGGAAAGATAATAATTAAGCGGCCGCACATAGATAAAACGAACATCAAAATCGCTGTTCGGTGATGGAAATTCCCATCCACGGCTTCCCGATTCGCAGGCGAATAATATTTTGATCTCATTTGCCTTTTCTATTTCTGTAAGTCTGTTTATGATGGTGGTTTTCATTTCACTTTTTGTTAATCCCCGGCAGGCAACATTCGCCTGGCCAGGGGCTTCTAAATTTAATTTAAATTAATGAGGCGATAGGCAAAAAATGTATATTGATTCTAATTTGGACGAAGTAACATTTTTCAACGGCACTCATTTTTTTGAGAGAGCGTAATCATTTAAGAGCAAAACTGGCAAGCGTGTATTTACTAGCAGGATTCGAACCTGCACTATATTCAACCAATCGAAGTAACACTTGCACAACGGCATCTTAATTTTTTTAATTAACAAAAGCAAAAAGCAACAAAAGTTTTATGGGGCATGTCATGCCGGAGTCGAACCGGATAATCTTGCTGGTTTTACAACTTCATTATTCCTCCCCTCAATTGGTGACGAAGTAACTCTTGTTTACGGCATTCTGTTTTTATTATAGATAAGGCAATGAGTGATAAAGACATTTCCCCATGTTCTAAAACTTAAACTATTCTGCGTTAGCAGAAGCTGGAATTGAACCAGCATCCTGGGCTTGAATCGAAGTAACTTTTATCTACGGCACTTATCAATATTTTATTAAGCAAGGTTAAAGGCAAAAGAGACTGTTTCCTGCTCTACCAACTGAGCTACCCATTTTCATGGGGCAGGATTCGAACCTGCGACACGGGCATTAAGAGTGCGAAGTAACTCTTCTTTACGACACTTGCTATATTTTTAAATTTCTTTTAAACTCCCGCAACCAAATATTGCGGGAGGAGTTTATAATGTAATCTGATTGATATTTTCCAAAGCAGATTTGGTGTTTTCCATGGCAGCAAGAATATCGAAAATTTTATCCGACCATCCTGCCAAAAGGTATACATCGTTTTTTTGTATATTTAAAGGTACTTTACCATAACCCGAAAGATCGAATAAGTACAGTTTTGCATCAGGGGCAATTTTTTTATAATTGGTCCATGATGTAGCGAACGAATGACTGGTATTATTACTGTTCCACATTTGGGTATCAGTAAATAACATCACTTTATCAATCATTTCTCTCCTTTTGATCAGGCTTTCAATAACCAAATGTCCATTTGTTGAGTAACCCACTTCACCTTCCCGTCTGTAATACTCCTGAACGTTGGCCAAAACATTTCTTTTTGGCATGTTGATTATTTTCCAGGTATCGCCAAACATACCCGATACTACGTTTTTGCATTGTGATTGTAACAGCATGCCCAGCATCAATCCAACATCGTATAATAATATCGAGCTTTTTGGCGAAATGGCCTGTTGCATTGAGCCCGATACATCGCAGGCAATTACTACAGAAGTATCAAAGCCAAAACCTTTTATGTTTTTTGCACTGCACATAACCGCATCTTCCAAAGCATCTAACACAACCGAAGCGTATTTCGATTTCATGGCTTTGATCTCACGGTATGCAGATAAAAACCTGAATGGCAATTGTTTTGAACTTAAAACGGCCTTCTCATTTGATAAATAAGCACAGATCATTTCAATGTGGTTGCCCGATACATTGGCTTCCAGTATGTTGCGCAAATTTCTCAACAAGGCCATATAACCAATTTTTTTGCTTTCGATCATTTCTTCCCATTTCCTGGTAAAGGCCAATGCTCTGGCAGATTCATTTTCAAATCTGTTTTTACCCAAGGCAGAAAGCTCTGTTTCCCAAGTGTAAGGAGTGGCTAAGCTATCTGACGCAATTTTGTCGAAAATCAACTGTTGATCGGCATCTTTAGCTTTAGGATGTATCAAAAACAAAGCGTCTTTTAATTTCACATCGGCGTTTCTGTTGTATTTAGCAAACTGATACTCATCAAAATTATTGAAAGAAGCTCCCAAACCTTTCTGTATCTGTTTAGATAGCCTGTTTAATTTTTTGGTTTGAGTCCGCTCATTCGAAATTTGGTAGTAAGCCAACAACTCGGTAATCTCATCTGCCCGCAGTACAACCCTATTTACCGTTTTACTCACGATTGAATTACCTGATGCTTTTCTTGCCAATTCTACTGATAAAACCATTGGTATTGATCTTAAATTCATTTCAGTTCTGGCATAAACAGCCAACCTTGCGACAAATTCAGGATTGCATTTTTCAATTAGACCCTTAATTCTTTCCAACCTGCTGTTTCCGGCTTCGTAAAACGAATCGTTCAATCCTGTAGTAACAACTGCAGTATACAGTTCCATTTCAGGGCTCATTAAATATGCTTTTGCACCTTCGTGATTTAATGTTACTTGTGTGTTCCTGTTAAAAAAATTGAATTTCATAATCGTTTTAATTAAGTGTTTAATCTTTTGTTTTACCAGTGCAAATATCTTTACCGTACTGACATTACAAAGATGCCTGCACCACTGCGCGGAGGAATTGCGTAGTTGAAAATATTCTATGATTATTTTTTATGTATCTGATAATTAGTTGAATAAATTTTATTCTTCCTGAAAAATGCTTCTTTTTATCGTGATCTGCGCAATTGTATTGCGTAGATGTGAAGCGCTTTCGTATATTTAGATTAACGAAATCACTAGATTTTTAACAGAAACCTAAAACTGCTCTAAAATGGCCATTAATAAATTAGCCCTCATCCGTTATAAAACCATCGACGATTGTTTGAAAAACCGTTTCCGTAAATGGACACTCGACGATATTATTGAAAAGGTTGCCGAAACCCTTTACGAGTTGGAAGGCATAACCAGTGGCGTAAGTAAACGTACCATACAAGCCGACATCCAATTGATGAGGAGTGATAAACTCGGCTATAATGCACCGATTGTGGTAAAAGATAAGCGGTTTTATGCTTATGAAGATCCAGGTTTTAGCATAACAAAAGCGCAGATTAACCATGCCGATGTAGATAAAATGAAAGAAATTGTTGGTGTGCTGAAACAGTTTAACGCTTTTAATTATTTCGACGAAATGAGCGATATGATTGCCCGTCTGGAGAACAACCTTTACAAATCGACCAAGCAAAGTGGCAATAACATCCAGTTAGAAAGCAATAAGTTGGTAAAAGGACTGGAGTGCATCCCTTCACTTTACCAGGCCGTGTTAAATAAGCGTTCGTTGCTGATTGAATATAAATCGTTCAAGGCACAGCAGGCGCAACAGGGAATTTATTATCCATACCTGTTAAAGGAATACAGAAACCGCTGGTTTTTGATTTGCAAAGCGAAGAAACGTCCTGGGATCTTAAATCTGGCTTTAGATCGTATTGTCGAATTTCAGGAACTGCCAAACGAAGAATTTTTGGCTTATGAAGGGGTAGATTTTGATCGCTACTATGAAGATTTGATTGGCGTGAGCAAAAACGAGAAAGACCGGGCACAGAAGGTAATCTTAGAATTTGCCAACTATCATGCGCCATATGTTGTGACCAAACCACTGCATTCATCACAGATGATATTATCAAAAAACGATAAAACAACAATTTTTAGAATCGATGTGGTATTGAACTACGAATTGGAACGGGAGATTCTGGGCTTTGGAGAATGTGTTAAAGTCCTATCTCCACGATTTTTGATTTCTAAAATTAAAAAGAGACTAGCCCAAACTTATGAGCAATACGAAACTATTCAAAAAACGGAAAAAGTCATTGCTCAAAATATCTTGGCTTAGTTAAACGTTTTAGTAATTGGATTCTTATTTGTATTTTGAAGGCTCAAAAACCAATTATGAGCAGAACCAAATATATCCTATTACTTGTTATCGCTTGCGCGATGAACACCTTCGCACAGCAGGCTACCCCGCAATGGCGGCCAAATTATCACTTCACTGCACCTGCAAACTGGCTTAACGATCCAAACGGATTGATTTACCTGAATGGTGAATACCATCTGTATTATCAGTATAATCCATTCGAAAATAAATGGGGGCACATGAGCTGGGGGCATGCCAAAAGTAAAGATCTGGTACGCTGGGAAAACCTGTCTGTTGCTATCCCCGAGAAGATTACCAAAGATACTACTACCATGATTTTTTCGGGATCGGCTGTTTTAGATAAGCAGAATGTAAGCGGATTGGGAAAGGGCAAAGCGCCAATTCTGGCTTTTTATACGGCCGATTTGCCTAAGCAACGTAACGAATCGCAGTATATGGCTTATAGTAATGATGGAGGGTTAACTTTTACCAATTACGCGAAAAATCCCATCATCGATTTAAATAAAAAAGATTTTCGAGACCCGAATGTGTGGTGGCATGAGGCTTCTAAACAATGGATTATGACGGTTGCTATGGTTGATGAACACCAGGCACGGTTTTACGGATCAAAAAACCTGAAAGACTGGAGCATGCTCAGCGATTTTGGAAAGCAAGGCAATCAGGGCAGTGGTTGGGAATGCCCTTTTATGATTCCACTCGCAGTAGATGGAAATAAGGATAATACGAAATGGGTATTAATGATTTCGCTATTTGGGCCAAAAGGGCCAACCATGCAGTACTTTGTGGGTGATTTTGATGGCAAAACTTTTAAAAATGACAATGATGGCCAGTTAACTTTGCTGGTAGACGATGGCGATTCGTTTTATGCGGCCATTCCCTGGAACAATGTGCCAAATGATAAACGCATTCTTTTAGGCTGGTTGCAGCCCGGAGGCAAAGAAACCTTCCCATGGAAAGGACAAATGTCTATCCCCAGAGATTTAGCTTTAAAAACTACTGCTGATGGGGTAAGGTTGTTTCAGCAGCCGAGTTCGGTTATTGCAGGTAACCTTAAAAAACTTGCCCAAAACCGGGTCGTTTCCAAACAACATCTGCTTGTTGAGGGAGAGCTGAAACTCGATGATATTAGCAATGCAAATTGGATTGAAGCTGAATTTGATTTAAGTAATTCGAAAAACGCAGGTATCAAACTAGCACAATTAAAAGATGGGGAAGGACGGGTGATCAAAGAAATTGAAGTTGGTTACCAGGCCGATAGAAATGAGCTTTATGTAGATTGCTCGCGTTCAGAAAAAGGGATTAAAAACGACAAGAATATTATTCAAACTGCTAAAATAAATCCTGTTGGCAGTAAAGTTAAAATTCAGATCCTGATTGATAAATCATCGCTGGAAGTTTTTGGTAATAGTGGTGAAAAGGTTATCTCGACCATGATTTTTCCAGATGAAAAAGCAATCGGAATTACTGCTTTTTCAAAAGATGGCAAAAGCACTTTAAGCAGTTTAAAGATTTGGGATTTGAGCAGTAAATAATTAAGCCGTAATTTTCAGGAATATCTTATACAAAAAACCTCGCCGGGTTTAAATCTGGCGAGGTTTTTTGATGCGTTTTGGACTCCCGACTAGCTTTTAAACTCGCTTGTTTTATGGAAATCGATATCAGCATAATCTTGTTTGGTTAAGTTAATCATGTACTCGCTATCTGCCAGATAAACCGGGTTAGCCTCTTTATCAAAACCGATGTGTTGCTGCTTGCGTTTTACAAACTCATCCAGTTTCTTTTTATCTTCTGAAGTTACCCAGCTCGAACGGGTATAACTTAGCGTACGGAAACGACATTTTGCACCATACTCGTGCTCTAAACGGAAATTAATTACCTCAAACTGAAGTTCGCCCACAGCACCGATTACTTTGCGGTTTCCTGGCTGCATTACAAATAATTGTGCCACACCCTCATCAGTTAACTGTTCAATTCCTTTTTCCAGTTGTTTGGTGCGCATGGGGTCCATGTTTTCTACTTCTTTAAAAATAGAAGGTGAGAAGCTCGGAATCCCTTTAAACTGTAGTTTTTCACCTTCGGTTAAAGTATCACCAATTTTGAAGTTACCACTATCGTACAAACCAACCACATCACCTGGCCAGGCTTCTTCAACAATACTTTTCTCATTGGCCATGAAATCCATCGGGTTAGAGAATTTCAGTTTTTTATCCTGGCGGGTATGGTAATAAAATTTGTTGCGTTCAAATTTACCAGAACAGATCCTTAAAAAAGCAATCCTATCGCGGTGTTTAGGGTCTAAGTTGGCGTGGATTTTAAATACAAAACCACTAAAATTTTTCTCTTCTACCAACACATCACGCTCCTCGGCCTCTCGGTGTTTCGGGCTTGGCGCAATATCAATAAAAGTATCTAAAAGCTCTTTAATACCAAAGTTGTTGATGGCACTTCCAAAAAACACGGGGGCCAGTAATCCTTCGGTATATAAATCTTTATCAACCTTGCCATAAATCCCGTCAACCAGTTCTACATCGTCTTTTAAAGACTTAATTTCCGAATCTTTCAGATAATCTAAAAGCGAAGGATCATTTAAATCGTTTGCGGCAACTACCGAGTCGGTAACCTTGGTTTTATCAGAATTGAATAAATTTAAGTGCTTGTTATAAATACTATACACTCCCTTAAAGGTATGTCCTTGTCCAATTGGCCAAGAAAGTGGGCATAAACTGATATTCAGTTTTTCTTCAATCTCATCCAGTAAATCGTAAGCTTCTTTACCTTCTCTGTCCATTTTGTTAATGAAGATAATAACAGGGGTGTTCCGCATGCGGCAAACCGACATGAGTTTTTCGGTTTGTTCCTCCACACCCTTTACACAGTCGACTACCAAAATTACACTATCTACCGCCGATAATGTACGGTAAGTATCTTCGGCGAAATCTTTGTGACCAGGTGTATCCAGGATATTAATGCGTTTACCGCTGTATTCGAAACCCATTACCGAGGTAGCAACAGAAATACCACGTTGTTTTTCAATCTCCATAAAATCGGAAGTATTGCTTTGGTTGGCCTTGTTTCTTTTTACCGCACCAGCCGTGTTGATGGCACCTCCAAACAGCAGAAATTTTTCTGTAAGTGTGGTTTTACCCGCATCGGGGTGGCTAATAATGGCAAAGGTTTTACGTTTTTCTATTTCAGGGTTAAGCATAATAAATAGGAAATTATAAGATAGGTGGAAGCGTTAAAGAAATCTTGCTAAAAGAAGAATTTTAGATTTTTGCTCCATGAGGCTGCAAAGATACGAAAAACTGGCTAATTGTTTAATTGCGCGAAAGTTATAATTGCTATCGCCTGGGGTTAAGCCCTGGGCGATTTCGAGAGGTGGGTTTAAACCCAAGGCGATAGATTCAGATAAAAAACAAAATAATCCTGAAATTCTATAAATCATGTCTATTTTTGTGCTAAAATGTTTAGCTTTATTTATCCTCCCTGTTTTAGCAAACTAAAATTTTATTGCTGATGCCTACATTAGAAGAAAGTTCTATGCCCGCTGAAATTGCGGCTAAATTTGTGAATTACACCTCAAAACATGTTTTCTTGACAGGGAAAGCAGGAACGGGTAAAACTACTTTTTTGCGGAAATTAATTCAGCTTACGCATAAAAAAGCGATGATTTGTGCGCCCACAGGTATTGCGGCCATTAATGCAGCAGGTGTTACCATCCATTCACTTTTTCAGCTACCTTTTGGTGCTTTTTTTCCCGATGCTGCAGGAAATATCATCAATCAGAACATCACCTTTAACTTTAATACACCACGTACTATGGTTAAGCATTTAAATATGCAGGGAAATAAAAGGCGGATGATTCAGGAACTCGAGCTATTGGTGATTGATGAGGTAAGTATGTTGCGGGCCGATATGCTGGATGCTATTGATTTTTCGTTACGCTATATCCGCAGGAATAAAAATGTGCCTTTTGGTGGAGTACAGTTATTATTTATCGGCGATTTGCACCAGTTGCCTCCCGTAGTTAAAAACGATGAATGGCGGGTAATGGCCGGCTTTTATAAGAGTATTTATTTCTTTGATGCACTGGCGCTGCAAAATAATCCACCGGTATATATTGAACTTGATAAAATTTACCGCCAGGATGATTCGGTTTTTATTGATTTGCTAAATAACCTGCGCAATAATCAGATTACCGCTCAGGATACTATATTACTGCAACAACATTTTATCCGCGATTTTAAACCTGCCGCAGATGAGAATTACATTACCTTAACCACACACAACAATAAAGCTGATGCGATAAACCGTGAACGCTTAACACAGCTGACCAGCAAATCGTACTTTTTTGATGCTAAGGTTAGCGGTGAGTTTAGCGAGCATGCTTATCCGAATGATAAAAGTCTGGAGCTTAAGGTTGGTGCACAGATTATGTTTATTAAAAACGACATGACTGCCGAAAAACGCTATTACAATGGTAAAATAGGCGTTGTGCACCATATCGAAAAAGGTGTGGTAGAAATAGAACTACCTGAGGATAAAACGGTCATCCAGATTTCGCCTTACACCTGGGAGAATGTAAAATACAAACTTAACGAGGCCACCAACGAAATTGAAGAAAATGTAGCGGGTTCTTTTGTTCAATATCCAATAAAACTGGCCTGGGCTATTACGGTGCATAAAAGTCAGGGTTTAACATTTGATAAAGCGATTATCGATATCGGTGATGCTTTTGCTCCCGGACAGGCTTATGTTGCACTTTCGCGCCTGCGCTCACTCAAAGGATTGGTATTAACTTCGCATTTGCGCGATAGTGGTTTACAACAAGACCAAAACATCCATTATTTTTCTAAAACCAAACAGCCGGCAGAAGTGCTAGATCAGCAGATTAGTGCCGAGAGCCACGATTTTATCAGAACTTATTTGTTATCGGCTTTCGATCTGAATATAGTACGCTATTATTTTAAAGAGCATATGCAAACTTTTGATAAGAGCGAAGCCAAATCAACCAAGCAGCGCTACGATGATTGGACGATGGATTTATACAAGGATTTTCAGAAAATTACGGCAACAGCCGATACTTTTATCCACCAGCTTAAAAACCTTTTTGCCCAGCAAACCGAGCATACTTTGTTTAATGTATCGAAAAGGGTTCAGGCTGCGGTGAAGTATTTTAGTCCTTTAATTAAAGAGGTATCAGATAAATTCTTAATCCAGATTGAAGTCATAAAGGAAGAAAAACAGATTAAAACTTATTTAACCGAACTGCTTGAGCTGGAAATTGTGATTTACGAACAGCTGAAAAAAATACATAAAAGTAAAGCCCTGCTTGAGGCCATTATTGATGGAAAAGAATTCAGCAAGGCTGATACCGAGGCCCTTTTGAATACAGTTGAAAGAGAGGCTCAGTTAAAGAAGGCGATTACCCTTAAAGGAACGGCACTAAAAGTGAGGTCTGCTGCTGAGAAGAAAAAGAAAGAGCCGAAACCCGATACTAAACTTTTAAGTTTTGAATTGTACAATGAAGGCAAAAACTTAGCTGAAATTGCGAGGGAACGAGGTTTATCTTTGGGGACCATTGAGGGCCATTTGGCTTACTATGTTTCTACCCAACAATTGGATGTAGCGAAACTGGTTAAACCCAATAAAATCAGAAATATTACCGATGCAGTTGACAGCCAGAAAACAAAATCGATGGTCACTATAAGAGAGTTTTTGGGTAAGGATTATTCTTTCGGCGAGATAAAAATGGTGTTGGCATCGTTGTTTCCAACGGAAGAATAACATGCTTTTACCGCAAATTGCACAAGATTTTTACCACAGTGAAAACAGAGCTAAAATACAGAGCACAAAGAGCTTCATGAAAGAAGATTTATTAACAAGAACCATTATTGGGTTGGCGATGGATGTTCATACCGCTCTTGGTCCGGGCGAATATCACAAAAACTACTCTGTTTTCTCTGTGTAAACTCAATGTTCTCTGTGTTTAAAAACTATAATCATTCTGTTTTTTCATTGTAAAACTTTGAGGCTTTAGTGGTTAAAGCTTAAAAATATTTATCTTAGCATCTGTGGAAAAGGTAAAAGTTTTAGCGCAATATATGCCTGCAGAGGCAGCACCGCTAATTGCCAAGTGGATTGATTATTTTCAGTGCGAATTTAAGATCGCCAAAACCCGTTCTACCAAACTGGGCGACTACCGCCATCCTTTCCGTGATAAAGGCCACCGTATTTCTGTAAATTTTAACCTGAACCATTATGCTTTCCTGGTTACTACCGTACACGAATTTGCCCATTTGTTAACCTGGAACGACTTTAAGAATAAGGTAAAACCGCATGGTACCGAATGGAAGAAAAACTTCCAGCGCATGATGGTCCCCTTTTTTGACATGAATATTTTTCCGGATGATATCCATAAAGCGATAGATAATTACATGTCGAACCCTGCGGCCTCGAGCTGTTCAGATTTACATTTATCGCGTGCACTAAAAAAATACGATGCTGATACAACAGGTATCTTGCATGTAGAGCAATTACCTGCTAATGCAAATTTCAAAATTAAAGATGGCCGCCGTTTTACCAAAGGCGAGCGCATCAGAAAACGTTACCGCTGTGTGTGTTTAGATGATAAACGCGTTTACCTGTTTAATCCACTAGCGGAGGTGTTTTTATTAGATTAAAAAATTAATCCTACCAATTTCCATCAGCAGAATATAGAAAATCAATATTATCTTTTGAAGTTTTACATAACCAATTGTATCCAGTTGAAACATTTATCATAAGATCAATTGCTTCTAGGTATGATGCTGTAGTTAATTCGCAAATAAATGTTGATGCTTCTGATGTTTTTAGGACCCCATTGTCAATTGAGGAAAGTTTTAATATTAATTTACAATTTACGGATTTAACATATTTTGTTATTTCAATATCAAGGCCGTTAGTAACAAGCACTTTGATTAGATTAATCAACTTTGCTGTTTGAGTTTCGTCAAAATCATATAATCTAACTATATTTTCTGATACTACTTGCTTAAATTTCCCACTATCGCTTAGGTTTTCAATAAAATCTAATTTCATAAAATACGAAATGATTTTACACCAACTTAAACTCATCCCCATCAAATAAACCTTTATCGCTTAGTTTCAGGTGTGGTATAACCAAAAGTGCCATGAAGGAAAGTGTCATAAATGGAGCGAGGAGGGTTGATCCCAAATCTTTAGCAAATTGATCGATAGCAGTATAACATGTGGCAACCTCATAACCATTGTGGTTACTCATTAAACCAGCAACTGGTAGGGGCAGCACTTCTTCTTTTCCATTACCTAGGGCTACAACGCCACCGGTTTCCTTAATCACCAGGTTTACCGCCTCACAAATACTTTTATCATCAACACCCAAGGCAATAATATTATGGCTGTCGTGCGCAACACTTGATGCAATTGCCCCCTGTTTTAAACCAAAATTTTTAACAAAGGAAATGGCGATGGGCGCATCGTGGTAACGGTTAACCACTACCATTTTTAATACATCATTGGCTACATCACTCACTATGTCTCCGTTTTCTACCTTTGGTGTAACAAGTAACTTATTGGTGATCAACTGACCGTCTAAAGCTTCAATAACCGGAATTTCGAGCTGATTTTTGTATGGTAAAATAAAATCTGCTTCTTTTTTCGGGCTGCAATCAAAATGGTTAATCGATTCTTTGCTCGCAACATGATTGATCCAATTACCCACCATTCTGCCATTTTCTGCCAGCAAAAGCCCATTTACATAGGTTTGTTTAACTTGGAAACTGATCAGGTCTTCAATTACAATAAAATCTGCATCATCATTTACCTGTAAAGCACCAACATCCAGTTTATAATGCAATATCGGGTTAATACAGGCTGCACGGAGCACTTTAAAAACATCAATCCCTTTAGCTACAGCTCTTGCACAAATTTCGTTGATGTGGTTTTCCACTAAACTATCAGGGTGCTTATCATCGCTGCAAAACATCATCATTTCCGACCAATCGTGAAGCAAATGGATTAGTGCCTCAAAATTTTTAGCGGCACTGCCTTCGCGAATCAGGATTTTCATGCCACGTTGTAGTTTATCCAGTGCTTCCTCGGCGGTAAAACATTCGTGGTCGGTAGAAATACCTGCATCGATATATTTTTGAGCTGCATCGCCACGTAAACCCGGAGCATGTCCATCAACCGGTTTACCCAAGTGGTGGGCAGCTGCAATCTTTTTTAAAACTTCCTCATCTTTGTACAATACTCCTGGAAAATTCATCATCTCGCTGAGGTATTTAATTTCAGGACGTTCTAAAAGTGCTTTAACATCATCGTGGTTTAACTCAGCACCAGCCGTTTCGAAAGCGGTGGCAGGAACACAACTTGGCGCACCGAAATTGAATTTAAATGGCACGGTATTCCCATTTTCAATCATAAATTCTACGCCTTCCATGCCACATACATTGGCAATCTCGTGCGGATCGCTAATGGTCGCTACGGTGCCATGTACAACGGCTAGCCGGGCAAATTCACTTGGAATTAACATGCTGCTTTCGATGTGCACATGGCTATCGATAAAGCCAGGAGTGATAAACTGGCTGCCAGGCTGTTCTTCCGAAATTTTAGTAATAGATTTTATCTTTCCGGCTTCAACCTCTATTTCGCCAAAGAAAATATTTCGCTTAGTGATATTAACTATGTTTCCGCTGACTTTGAAAGTGCTCATTGCAATTTGATGTTTAATCCTCGTCACCCTGAATTCATTTCAGGGGCTCAATTAGAGGTGCTGAAATAAATTCAGCCTGACGATAAAGGTTAGTATTTTAATAATTTATCAATCGTTTCGGCTAATCTGGCTTTAGCTAAAAAATTATCTTCGAGTACCTTACTCATTGGAATGGCAGTATCTAAACTTGCACAACGCATTACAGGTGCATCGAGGTGGTGGAAGAGATGCTCTCCAATCCAGGCCGAAATTTCAGCACCAAAACCATTAGTCAGTGTATCTTCATGCAAAATCAATACCCGTCCTGTAGCTTTAACAGCCTCTTCGACGGTTTCCTTATCCCAGGGTTGGAGCGTACGTAAATCAATCAGGGTTGCTTCTTGCTCAGGATGGTCATTTAAATACTCCAATGCCCAGTGTATACCCAAACCATAGGTGATGATGGAGAGCTGCTTACCAGTTTTTAAAGTAACTGCTTTGCCAATTTCGGTGGTATAATAGCCATCGGGCACCGGAGCGCTTAAACTTCTGTACAGGTATTTATGTTCAAAATAGATCACTGGATTAGGATCGGCAATTGCTGCCAAAAGCAAACCCTTGGCATCTTCGGGGAATGCCGGGTAAACAATTTTTAGACCGGGTGTTTTGGTAAACCAGGCCTCGTTGCTTTGCGAATGAAAAGGTCCTGCACCTGTTCCGGCGCCAGTAGGCATGCGTACTACCACATCGGCTTTTTCTCCCCAGCGGTAATGTGTTTTTGCCAGATTATTCACAATTTGGTTAAAACCTACAGTTACAAAATCAGCAAACTGCATTTCTACAACAGCTTTATAACCATTAATGGATAGGCCTAAACCTGCTCCAACAATAGCCGATTCGCAAATAGGAGTATTGCGGACCCTAGCTTTACCATATTTGGCGGTAAAACCATCCGTAATTTTAAAAGCCCCGCCATATTCGGCAATGTCCTGTCCCATTAGAACCAGGTTGGGGTATTTTTCCATAGCTAAATCGAGCGCATCGCTAATGGCATCTAAATATCTTTTTTCGGTTGAAGATTGGCCTGATTGAACGACTTCCTGTTCAAAAGGGAAGTACATGTCTTGTTCTTCCTGAAGGGCATCGGCAATGGGTTCGGGCTCATTAAAAGCTGATTCAACTTCTAATTCAATGTTCTTTTTTACTTCAATTTTTATATCAATAACCGAAGCAGATGTTAACACCCCCTGCTCAATTAAATAAGCCTCAAAATTGCTCAGTGGATCTTTCTTTTCCCATTGATCAAATAACTCCTGCGGAACATATTTGGTTCCTGATGCTTCTTCGTGTCCACGCATTCTGAAGGTCATGCATTCTACCAAAATAGGTCTGGGATCTTTTCTGATCTCCATAGCCAGCTGGTTAATGGTATCGTACACTTCAAGAATGTTATTTCCGTCAATTTGCCGCCCTTCAATGCCGTAGCCAATGGCTTTATCAACCAGGTTTTTACATCTAAATTGCTCTGATTTTGGCGTAGAAAGTCCATAGCCATTATTCTCAATCAAAAAGATAACAGGAAGTCCCCAAACAGCAGCAACATTTAACGCTTCGTGAAAATCGCCTTCACTGGTTGCACCCTCGCCGGTATAAACTAAAGTAGCATGCTGTTTATTAGCCAGAAGGTCGGCCAATGCAATGCCATCTGCCAAGGCCATTTGTGGGCCTAAATGGGAAATCATCCCTACAATTTTATAGTTTTGTGTACCGAAATGAAAGGAGCGGTCGCGGCCTTTGGTAAAGCCTGTTAACTTGCCCTGCCATTGGGCCATTAACTTTTTTAAAGGAATATTACGGGAAGTAAAAACCCCTAAATTGCGGTGCATGGGCAAAATGTATTCTTCGTGCTGCATGGCCAAAGTACTGCCAACTGCAATGGCTTCCTGCCCAATACCTGAAAACCATTTACCTATGCGTCCCTGGCGCAATAATTTGAGCATTTTATCCTCCACCATCCGGGGATAAAGGAGCTTTTTATATAAATTCAGTAAGAATTCGTCGTCTTTATCTCTTCGGTTAAAATGCATATTTGGTTGTTTTGGCTAATGGTTTCTGACTAGGATTCCCGGTTCTTTTTCATCTCCTCAAACTGTTTTGCGAAAGATTTATCTGCAACTTTTGGCATTTCGCGGTATTTGCCCCAACTCTTTTTAAAGAAGGTTTTGAGCATAAAATTTTTAAACTTTCCACCAAAGAAATCCATCCACTTGCGTTTTTGCATCATTTTGTTGAACATGCTCCAGCCCATTTCTTCCTTTTTGCCGTTCTCGTGTCCGGCTGCTGCATCTCGTCGGTTTAGCAACAGCATTTTATGGATATCGATTTTTACCGGACAAACCTCCGAGCATTTTCCGCAGAGACTGGAAGCATAGCTTAAATGCTTAAACTCCTCCATGCCTTTTAAGTGCGGCGTAATAACCGAACCAATTGGTCCGCTATAGGTGGTGTTGTAGGTATGCCCACCAATATTTTTATATACCGGGCAGGCATTTAAGCAGGCCCCGCAACGGATACAGTATAAGCCTTGCCGCTGATCTTTTTGTGCCAGTAAATTGGTGCGGCCGTTATCTAACAAGATTACATACATTTCTTCGGGGCCATCCGTTTCATTTGGCTGACGGGGACCGCTTAGAATGCTGTTGTAAACCGTTAAATTTTGCCCGGTTCCGTGCGAAGCCAGTAAAGGCCAGAACAAATCCAGATCGGCCATAGAAGGGATTACCTTTTCGATACCAACAATGGCTATATGGATTTTAGGAAATGTAGTACTTAAACGCGCATTACCTTCGTTTTCGGTGATGGCAATACTTCCGGTATCGGCAATCAGGAAATTTCCTCCGCTAATACCAATATCAGCATTTAAATATTTTTCTCTGAGCAGCTCCCTAGCTTTTTGCACCAGTTGTGGTGGCGTAGCATCGATAGGGGTGCCAAATTTATCGTGAAATAATTGCGCAATATCGGTTGCACTTAAGTGCATGGCCGGGGTAACAATGTGGTAAGGTGCCTGGCCCAATAACTGAACGATATATTCACCAAGATCACTTTCCAGCGATTCGATATTGTTTTGCTCCAAAAAGTCGTTCAGGTGGATTTCCTCCGTCGTCATCGATTTGGATTTGATGACGGTTTTGCCATTGTTTCTTTTAATGATATTGAGGATTTCCTGCTGGGCTTCTGCCGCATCGTTTGCCCATATAACCTTACCGCCTCGGCGCTGAAAGTTCGATTCGAACTCGGGCAGGAACTTATCAAGATTTTCCATTACCCGCCATTTTACTACGTGTGCCTTTTTTTTAGACGCCTCGAGGTTTTCGAACTTTGACAAGCCGCGTTCAACTGCTGCATTGTATTTACCAATATTGTAATTTATGGTTTTACGATGTGGTAAATCGAAAGCTTTCTCATCAGACTTCTCTAAAAATTCCTCGGCAGTTTTCATCAATGGCAATTTTATTACAGGGGTAACGAAGAATAGCTATTTTTAGTTTTTAGCTACTCCGTTAAAAACCAAAGATATGAATTTATACAGGCACCAAAAGTAATGTGCACAAAAAAAGCCCCAACATTTCGTTGAGGCTTAGTCTTTTGAATTATTATTTCTTCGGATTACCTTTTCCATCCATGTCTACTACCGGACGTTTAGCTCTGTTAGCCAGTTCCCATGCAGTATAGTAGGTTAACTTGGCTCTTTTTGCTAGTAGCGGGAAGTTGATTTTACTTACTTCATCGCCTGGTTTGTGGTAATCCTGTTGTAACATTCCATCATAATAGAAAATAATCGGAATACCTAATTTGGCAAAGTTGTAGTGGTCTGAACGGTAATAAATTTGCTCAGGGTCTTTTGGATCATCATATTTGTAATCCAGTTTCATTTTGGTATAGGTAGCATTTACCTGCTCGCTTAAATTAGCCAAATCGCTGCTCAACATTCTCGAGCCTACTGAGTAAATGTAGTTAGCAGAATCTGGTTTGCCCAAATATTCTTCACCTGTACGGCCAATCATATCGGTATTTAAATCGGCAATGGTATTGGCTACAGGGAAAACAGGGTGCTCAGAGTACCATTCAGAACCCCAAAGGCCTTTTTCCTCACCGACCACTGTCATAAATAAAATGCTGCGTTTAGGACCTTTGCCTGCTTTTTTTGCATCCGTAAAGGCTTTTGCCATCAATAAAACACCTGTAGTACCCGATCCATCATCATCGGCGCCGTTGTTTACTTTATCTTTCGCGTTTGGATCAGTTTCTAAACCAATGTGATCATAGTGGCCTGTTAAAATCAATACTTCTTTTTTAAGTACCGGATCAGAACCTTCTAAGTAACCCAAAACATTTTCGCACCTAACTGATGCTTCATTTTTGGCTGCACTTGCAGAGAATGGAACATTTACTATTTGCGAAGCAGGCGCAACGCTTTCCGTAATTTTCTTTTGTAAATCTGCTACCGTAGTATTGCTTGCCTTTAACAGGTCGTTTGCCAATGCCACAGAGATTGAAATACGTGGAATTTCGTTTTGCTTTTGTGCCTCGATAGCAGCATTGGTTTTCACCATTACCCTGCCTTTATTTTGGGCTTGCTTGCTATTTTCGGTAATTCTATCAACACTTGGATCGATCAGTATAATGGCTTTAACATTATTCTCTGCAAAATATTTTGCCCTGCTATCTAACATGGCGCGGTAAGCTGCCCTGTCAATTCTGGTACCTGGTTTAACCGTAGGGTCACCACCATTAAACATCATTACTACCTTTCCTTTAATGTCGGTTCCGGCAAAGTCGTTGTAGTTATCTTTCTTGATCCCGTAACCGATAAATACAATCTGATCGGTAGAAAAAGTGAAACCGTTATCGCTGATTAAACTAGGTGAAACGATATAATCTTTCTGATATTCTTTCGGTTGACCATTAACGGTTACATGGCTTTCTTTTAAGGTAACATTTACCAGATTAATTTTCTGAAAATAGCTGCCGTCAACAGGGCCTTTTAGTCCGATAGATTTAAAATAATCGCGGATATAATCTGCAGCCATCCAGGCACCTTTGGTTCCTGTTTCGCGACCTTCGTATTCATCAGATGCCAAAACAGACAGGTGTTTATAGGCATTATCCGGGTTAATGGCCTTGCTAAATTTAATCGCGTCTTTATTGGCCGGGAGCGGTTTGATCTGGCCAAAGCAACTTGCTGTAACAAGCGTAACCAAACCAAGGGTTAAAAACTTTTTGTTCATTATGATAATAGTTAGTTGAGTTTCTTGTTAGCACGAAATTTTTTCGACCCGGTTTTGGTGGCGACCGCCTTCAAATGCCGTAGTTAAAAAGGTTTCGGTAATTTTTTTTGCTTCATCTTCTGAAACGAAACGGGCCGGAATGCAAAGTACATTAGCGTTATTGTGCTGACGTACCAGTGATGCGACTTCGTTTTCCCAGCATAGACCTGCTCTAATGCCCTGATGTTTGTTTGCTGTTATAGCCACACCGTTTGCCGAACCGCAAAGTAAAATACCGTAGGTAAATTCCCCGTTTTCAACAGCCGAAGCAACAGGATGTGCAAAATCAGGGTAATCAACTGAATCTGCAGCATAAGGGCCAAAATCTTTTACTTCGTAATCCTGTAAAAAATCTTTTAATATTTCTTTGTATTCGAATCCGGCATGATCCGCGCCAATAGCAATTTTAATTTTTGTATCAGACATTGTCAAATTTATAGAGAATTATGAATTCTGTTCGTAATGTTTTTGTTAGTTAGCGTAGAAAGCAGCTTCGGCTTTTTTCTTCTTTCTTTCGATATATGCCGAAACAAAAATACTGGCTTCATACAGTAGAAATAATGGAGCAGCTACAGTTAACATCGTCAATATATCGGGGGTTGGCGTTACAATTGCAGCAATAATTAGAATAATAACTGTCGCATATCTTCTGCTCGCCCGCATCAGCTTAGGCGTCATTAAACCCAGTTTCGATAGAATGAAAATAATAATTGGGAGTTCAAAAATAATTCCGGTTCCTAATGTTAGTGTTGCGATCGAAGAAACATATGAGTCTATTGTGAAAGTATTTTTAATTTCAGTACTAACAGTATAACCCGTTAAAAAGTTAATTGATAGTGCGCAAATAATAAAATATCCGAAAATAATCCCAATGATAAAAAGAACAGAAGCGAAGAATACAAAACCACTGGCCGATTTACGTTCATTCTCATGCAATGCGGGTTTAATAAAACGCCAGATTTCCCATAGTAAATATGGAAAACCAAGTACAATACCACACATTACACAAACATTTAATTGCAGGTTAAACTGACCTGCCATTTCGGTATTGATAATTTCGCCATTGATTTTGGTGATACACATATCCTTACCAAGTGATGGAAAGTGTTCTACCAGTTTACACATCATGCGGTAGGTCCAGAAGTCTGGTTTCTTTGGACCAAAAATGATTTTGTCTAAAATTTCTTCATTGAAATAAAAGGCGATACCTGTAAATACGGCAATGGCAATTACTGCTCTGATTAAGTGTTTGCGGAGTACATCGAGATGATCAAAAAAAGACATTTCTGCCTCTAATGTTGTGCTTTTTTTTCCGATCGCTTTTGTTAGTGATCTTTTTTCGTTAGTGTCGCTCATGTTGAAAACAAAAATACCATTCTATTTGAATAGAATGGTATTTACGTGTTAAATATAGAAATAGTTTATCTTATTCTGAGAATTGCCTGTAAAAATAGAATACTACAATTAAAAAATAAAATTTACCACTTAAAAAGTACTGCAGCTATTAGCGGGATCTGGTTAGTAACTTTGTACCCTAATCAAACTCAGCTGCCTTAAATTTGCAGCATTGCTGTAGTCAAATTGATAAATGCCATCTTCACCGGTTACAATTAATGATTTAGGGCCTGCAATAACATCAAAGCTTTTAATTTTACTTAAATGCTGTAGCATGTTGTTCCCTATTTTATTTTTATCGGCGATATTAAAGCTCTTTATTCCAAAAGCGCCTTCGCAAAGAAATAAATTATTGGCACTTACGCTTAAACCATGTGGATTTTGCATCGGATAAACCGCAAGCTGTTTTGGTTTTGTCGGGTCTTCAATATCAACAACTTCCAGTTGATTGCTTGCTTGCCAGCACATGTTCCCCGTACGTAGGGTAACGTAGGCATATTGCCCTTGCACAACCACAGGATCGCAAGCAAAAATATGGCTGTAAGTAGATAGTTTTATAGGATTTGAGGGGTCGGCAGCGCTAAAAATATGCATTCCCCTATTGGTGCCTATAAACAACTTATTTTCGTATGGGAAAATAGTTTCTACTCCCCAGCCTAAATTAATATTTTTTAGAAAAGTTGGATTTGATGCTGTTTTCACATCAAAGAGATTCAGCTCGTTACTGCCTACCGCATATAAATAATCGCTTAGTAAGGTAAACCTTGCCATCGATCCGCCCTGACCTGAAGTACCACCATAACTCGAATTGGCATACATCAAATCTGATTTGTAATGCGTACTCTTGTTTACTACGGTGTCTTTATAGGTTACCACATATTTTTGAGCGCCGGCAGTATAAAATTGGTTAAATACATCGTTTAATCTTTTTACTTGTTTGATATTGGTAATCACTGAAATATCAAAGGCAAGTAAATCTACATAGCTGTCGGCATATAGAATATTATTGTTAATTGCAAGATCTGCATTTCCCGGTATTTGTAAAAAAGCAATGTTTACAGGGGCACCCGGATTAGCGTTATTGTAGATATGGATGCCTTTATTGGGTTCATTAATAAACAGCAGATCTTTGTAGATGTATATCTTTCCGGTTTTTTTTGCCCGTACAGGTTTGGTAATGCCTACAGGTAATGCCCTCATGGCCTGAATAGTGATTGGTTTGGCAATTTGTATTACCTCAAATTCGTCACTGTTATTTTTCTTGCATTGAGATAGTATTGCTACAGTAAATAGCAATAGCAAGCTGTTAAATAGAATTTTTTTCATGATTTGGTGGTTTTACGTACAAACGAAAGCCACTACTAAAACGCTACATAATAGTTCGTTAATGTTTTTTTTCAGATAATCACTAACATCTTAAGTCAGTAAATCTTTTTAAATTGGTGAAACAACCAGATGTTATTCGAATCCCAAAAAAAGAGGCTGTCCAGTTATTTTTGGAACAGCCTCAATGGGTACTAAATATAAGTTTAGACTATATTATTCTGAAAATTCAAATGTTTCCATGAATTTTGTAGTGAAGTTTCCGGCCCTGAAGTTAGGGTCTTTCATTAACTGCAAATGGAAAGGAATGGTAGTTTTAATACCTTCAATTACAAATTCGCTCAAAGCACGCTCCATGGTGCAAATGGCTTCTTCGCGGGTTTGTGCTACGCAGATTAATTTTGCAATCATCGAATCGTAGTTCGAAGGAATAGAATATCCAGCGTAAACATGCGTATCAACACGAACACCATGACCACCTGGCGAATGGAAATTCGTAATTCTTCCTGGTGATGGGCGGAAGTTGTTTGCCGGATCTTCGGCATTGATACGGCACTCAATTGCGTGCATTTCCGGAGTATAGTTTTTACCTGAAATTGGAATTCCGGCAGCAACTTTAATCTGTTCTTTAATTAAGTCGAAGTTGATTACCTCTTCTGTAACCGGATGCTCTACCTGGATACGGGTATTCATCTCCATGAAATAGAAGTTACGGTGTTTATCAACGAGGAACTCAATAGTACCTGCACCTTCGTAATTCACAGCCATCGCACCTTTAATAGCAGCCTCACCCATTCTTAAGCGAAGTTCTTCGGTCATAAACGGCGAAGGAGATTCTTCTACTAATTTTTGGTGACGACGTTGAATTGAACAATCACGCTCTGATAAGTGACAGGCTTTGCCAAACTGATCGCCAATAATCTGGATTTCAATGTGGCGTGGATCTTCGATATATTTCTCTAAATATAAACCATCGTTACCAAATGCTGCGCCAGATTCCTGACGGGCACTATCCCAGGCATTCTCAAAATCTTCATCTTTCCAAACTACACGCATACCACGGCCACCACCACCGGCAGTAGCTTTCAGGATAACCGGATAGCCCATATCGTTGGCAATTGCAATACCTTCTTTAACGCTGGTAAGCAAACCGTCTGATCCTGGAATGGTAGGAACGCCAGCTTTTTTCATGGTTTCTTTGGCAGAGGCTTTATCGCCCATACCATTAATCTGCTCTGGCGTAGCACCAATAAATTTGATGTTGTACTCTCTGCAAATGTTAGAAAACTTAGCGTTTTCTGACAAGAACCCATAACCTGGGTGTATTGCGTCGGCATTCGTTAATTCGGCAGCCGAGATAATATTTGGGATATTTAAATAAGAATCTTTACTAGGTGGGGGGCCAATACAAACAGCCTCATCAGCAAAACGTACGTGTAAACTTTCGCGATCGGCGGTAGAATAAACAGCAACCGTTTTGATGCCCATTTCCTTACAGGTACGGATAATACGCAAAGCGATTTCTCCCCTGTTGGCAATTAGTATTTTTTTAAACATAATTTTTTAATTTAGGATTGCACAGATTTAAAAGATTACGCCGAATTAACGGCATAATTGAAACCTGTGAAATCAAATTAATCTGTGAAATCAGATTCTAAATAGGTTCTACCAAAAATAATGGTTGGTCGTACTCAACCGGTGATGCATTATCAACCAGGATTTTAACGATACGGCCTGAAATCTCGCTTTCAATCTCGTTGAAAAGTTTCATTGCCTCAATAATACAAACTACTTTACCTGCACCGATTTCATCGCCAACATTTACAAACATTGGTTTCTCCGGGCTGGCAGAACGGTAGAAAGTACCGATCATTGGAGATTTAATGGTTAAGTATTTCGAAGTGTCTTCTGCAGCGGGTACAGCAGGTGTTGCTGCAACTGGGGCAGTAGGAGCTGTAGCAACTGGAGCAGCAGCCTGTACAAGCGGAGCTTGCGGGATGGTTGCATGCACAACTGTAGGTGCTTGGTTTGTTTTGATCGTGATTTTGAAGTCCTCTTGCTCAATGGCAACTTCGTTTACTCCAGAACGAGAAACAAATTTGATCAGTTCCTGTATTTGTTTGATATCCATTTTTTAATCCTTGTTATGTGAAAAAAAGTGTATAAATGAATTAACTAAGTTATACTTTTTTTGTTTTAAATTTTAATTATTGCGGGGTGCTACGGCTACTCTTTGCGTTAATGGTTTTTTGGTTGATGGTTAATAGCTAAATACTATCAACTAATGTCCATTAACTATGGAGCCATTGTACTATAGACTTTAACCTAGTTAGAGTCATATGCCCATTTCAGATAAACAGAACCCCAGGTAAAACCACCGCCAAAGGCCGCTAACACAATGTTATCGCCTTTTTTTAACCGGCTTTCCCATTCCCATAAACACAATGGAATGGTACCGTTGGTAGTATTTCCGTAACGTTCGATGTTAATCATCACCTTATCGGTGGTAACGCCCATGCGGTTTGCAGTAGCATCGATAATACGTTTGTTGGCTTGGTGAGGTACTAACCAGGCTACATCATCAGCGGTTAAGCTGTTGCGTTCCATAATTTCTGCAGCAACATCAGCCATATTGGTTACAGCAAATTTAAATACTGTAGGGCCTTCCTGGTGTGCAAAATGCTCTCTGGCATCAATGGTTTCGTGGGTAGCCGGTTTAACAGAACCACCAGCTTTCATGCCTAAGAAATCTCTTCCGGCGCCGTCGGTTCTTAAAATCGAATCCTGAATTCCCAAACCTTCTTCATTTGGCTCTAATAAAGCGCAACCGCAACCATCACCAAAAATAATACAGGTGGTACGGTCTTCGTAATTAATAATCGATGACATTTTATCGCCACCAACTACCAATACCTTTTTGTGCCTGCCCGATTCGATAAATGATGCACCTGTAGAAAGGCCGAAAATAAAGCCAGAACAAGCGGCTTGTAAATCGTAACCCCATGCGTTGGTTGCACCAACTTTATCTGCTAAAACGTTTGCTGTTGCAGGGAAAGTAAAATCAGGAGTAGTGGTGCAAAAGATAATCAGTTCAATTTCTTTTGCATCAATTCCTCTTTTTTTAAGTAAACCGTTTACAGCGTGAACAGCCATATCAGAAGTACCTAAACCTTCTCCCTTTAAAATTCTACGTTCTTTAATCCCCGTTCTGCTTGTAATCCATTCATCCGAAGTGTCAACAATGGTTTCTAACTCTGCGTTTGTAAGCACATAGTCGGGGACGTAACCATTTACTGCTGTAATAGCAGCGTGAATTTTACTCATTTTAATAAATTATTTAAATGCCATTCTAATTTTTTCTACCAATCCGGTAGTAATCATTTCCCTGGATTGGAGAACCATATTTTTAACAGCTAAAGGACTGGAAATTCCATGTCCGATAACTACGGGAGCGTTAACACCTAGTACCGGGCTTCCACCGTATTGTTCGTAATTGAAACGATCGAAAAACTCATCTTTTAATCCTTTCTTAATGGTGAGTACGTAGAACGATTCTGCCAGCTTTAGCATTACATTCCCGGTAAAACCATCACAAACAATCACATCAGCCTTGTCATTAAATAAATCTCTGCCTTCAACATTGCCTACAAAGTTAAACAAGTTGGTGTCTTTCATCAACGGAAAAGTGGCCATGCTTAGCATGTTTCCTTTTTCATCTTCTTCACCAATATTCATTAGCGCTACTTTAGGGTTTTCTATCTGCAAAAGATTTTCTGCATATAAACTACCCAGTACACCAAATTGTAGTAAAATATCTGGTTTACAGTCGGCATTTGCGCCAACATCTAAAAGCAGGCCAGTGCCGCCTTTAATTTTAGGAAGGATTGTACATAAACAAGGGCGAATGATGCCCGGAATGGTTTTAACGCTAAATACAGCGCCAACCAGCATGGCTCCAGAATTACCTGCACTTGCAAACGAATCGATTTTACCTTCTTTTAAAAGGTTAAAACCAACTGCGATGCTTGAGTTAGGTTTCTGAACAATTGCTTTGGTAGGATGTTCGCCCATACCAATTACTTCATCAGTATGAACGTATTCAAAATGATCTGGATTAAAGCCTTCTTCTGCAAGAATGGGTTTAATCTGTTCGGTATCGCCAATAAGAACAAGGTGTTCTCCGGCGTTAAGCGATTGATGAGCAGCTATTGCTCCCAAAACAATTGCTTTGGGAGCATAGTCTCCGCCCATTATGTCGAGGCCTATTTTCATAGAAAAAATCTGTTTGTGTTAAGTCAGGTGTAATCCTGAATTTTTCAGTTGACTAAGGTATGACTAAAGCCGCTGAAAACACAAACAATTTTTTAAGAAAATTACCCAATCTGAGTATTTTCGATAACCAGTTTACCGTTGTAGTATAAGTTACCATCAACGTTGTAAGCACGGTGAGGTACGTGGATAGCACCTGTTGCCGAGCATGTTGCTAAAGAAGGAGTAACTGCTTTGTAGTGTGTTCTTCTTTTATTTTTTCTCTGTTTCGAGATTTTCCGTTTTGGATGTGCCATTGGTGTATAATCTAATTATTTTTTTAACTTATTAAGGGCTTCCCAACGTGGGTCGCTTGTTTGTTCATTTTCTTCTGCTTGTTTGGCAATTGTTAATTGCTCCAGGCGATCAATCATCTCCTGATCGCAATCTTTGTTTGCCTGCTCGCAGTTTTTGATATAAGGTACCGCTACGTTAATCATCTCGTATAAAGGCCCTGATATATCAATCTCAGAATCTTTGCGGCTTAGCGTAATAATCTCTTCATCGTCGCTCTCCAGTTCATCTTCAGCAAATTTTACAATCTGCCTTTCGTAAAGATTTACCGGATAAGCAAATTCGGATAAACATTTATCGCAATCTAAATTTACAGTACCAATAACTTTGAATTTTAGTATCAACATGGTTTCTTGTTTATCAAGTTCCAGGTCAACTTTCAAATCCCCACTTTTAATTAACGAATACTCAAAAGCATTAAAAAAGCGGTCATCAAGCTCATAATCAAACTGATGAGTTCCCAATTTTAATCCGGTAAACGGTAATGAAAATTGTTTTAGTGGGTTCAAAGTACTGTAAAATTTTAGCCTGCAAATGTAGGGATAAAATAATTAGATTAAAAATGTTTTTTAAAAATTGTTGATGTTAACTCTTGATTTTTAGACCTTACAGGTTTTTAAAATCTGTAAGGTCTGTGTAAGACTAGCCAGCCAGTACCATTTCCTTATTATTTCTGCTCCATTCGCTCCACGAGCCAACATACAACTTAGGGATAGGTAAGCCTGCATAATCCATAGCCAAAAGGGTATGACAAGCCGTAATACCTGAACCACAATGCGCAATTACATTTTCAGGAAGGACGTGCGATAAGGCTGCTGCATATTTTTCCTTCAATATTTCGGGTGCAAGGAAAGCGCCTGTTGCATCTAAATTTTCGGTGAAGGGAATATTGGTTGCTCCAGGTATATGGCCCGCAATTAAATCAATAGGCTCTGTTAAACCTGCAAACCGGTTGGCATCGCGTACATCTATCACAATGTAATCGTCTGTTTTTGCTACTTTTTCTACTTCGTTTATATCGGATAGGGGTAGGTTCCAGGCTGTGATTTCGTATTTTTCAACAGCCTTTGGAATTTCAATTTTATTTGTTGTTGGGAAACCGGCTTTAACGGCCGCTTGAAAGCCCCCGTCAATTACCTGTACTTTTTCATGGCCTATTGCTTTTAACATCCACCAGAGCCTCGCAGCTGCATTACCGCCATTTTTATCGTCGTAAACAATTACATGGGTATCTTTTGTAATTCCAAACCTTTGCAAAACCAGTGTAAATTGCTCCAAAGTAGGTAGTGGATGGCGGCCACCTACAGCAAAATCTACAATATTGGCTAAATCATTGTTTACGTCTGCGAAAAGTGCTCCGGCTAAATGCTGTTCATCATATCTTTCTTTTGAGCCTGCACTGGCATCGATAATTACGATTTCTTCGTCTTGGTTTAACCAGGTTAATTCTGCTGGTTTTATGATGGGTGATAGTTTAATACTCATGATTGTTTTTTAATAATGCCAAAAGTCCCAAAACAGGCCCAATAGCTAAGACCATATAAAGATAGTGCGAATTCGTCTCTTTCGCCAATAGATTAATTACCTGAATGCTAATAATGGTGATGGCAAAACCGATACAATTTACCAAGGTTAACGAAGTTCCCCTTAAACTTTCGGGTGCGTTTTTAGCAATTAATGAAGAGAATAGCGGAGAATCTGCAGTACCTGATAATCCCCAGATAAATAAGAAAAATAGCAAGGTATACACTGAATCTGCAAAGAGAAAAATAGGGGAGAGTAAACAGCATGAGCCAGATATGGCCAGGGCAATCATCGCAATGCGTTTGGCGTCAAATTTTTGAGATAGCAACCCGCCTACCATACAGGATAATCCACCAGATCCGATTACTAAAAACGAAAATAAGGGAGTATTTAACTCAGCGGCTGGGTGCGTACCGTTGTAATGGAGCAGCATTGCCGGTAAAAATGCCCAAAAGGTGTATAGCTCCCACATGTGGCCAAAGTAGCCAAAAGCCGCTGAGCGGAAACCTGGGTTTTTAAATCCGCTTAAACAGGAACGGAAATCAAATTTTTGCCCGGGTTTTCTAAATGGTCCATCGGCAACAAAGAAAAGGATACTGCAGGCACCAATTACCGACAAAGTTGAGGTTGCATAAATCACGTATTTCCATGGGAAATCTGCTGTAAATGTTTTCAAAAGATGGGGAAAAGCGGTGCCTAAAACTAGAGCACCTACCAAAAAGCCCAGCGATTTGCCTAAACCATCTTTAAAATAATCGGAGGCTATTTTCATCCCAACGGGATAAATGCCTGCTAACATAAAGCCGGTTAAAAAACGGAATAAAAGTAATAGTCTTACATCGGTTATTTCGAGACAGATGGCAACGTTAAACAGTGCTGCTGCAATCCCACACGCAAAAAAGACTTTTGAAGGTGAGAACAGGTCGGAAATGGCAAAGAAAGCAAACAGCAGTGTGCCGGTGATAAAGCCAAACTGCACCATACTGGTAAGATTGGCTAAAAGGTTATGCTCAAGGGGGAAATTTTTAACAATATCAGGGAGTACAGCATTGCCCGCAAACCATAAAGAAGTGCACAAAAATTGTGAGATAACAATAATGGGCAAGATGCCAGCAGCTTTAGGGGCTTTCATTTGTTAAAACTTTCAGTTTTATTCTTGCAAACAGATTTCTCCACTACGGTCGAAACGACGGTTCCGCTTGAGGCTTTGTCTTAAAGTATTTAGTCCTCGGACCCCTGATTTTTTGATTTCGGTCTTTTTACCACCTAAGACATTTAAGGGCATTTAAGCTTTAGTCTTTAAACTTTAGCCTTCCCTTAAGAAGCATCATCTTTAATGTCGAACTGTGTTTCTACTACTTTACCGCCGGTACGTAACTGGTTGCCCAGCATTTCTTCCTGTTCTCTACGTTTTTTTACAATGTGGATAGCCGAAAACAAGGCCTCGGTAAACGAAGTAGGATCGGCCAGATCTTTACCTGCAATATCATAACCCGTTCCATGATCGGGAGAGGTACGTACAAAATTTAAACCTGCCGTATAATTTACACCATTGTGGAAAGCCAGTGTTTTAAAAGGAATAAGCCCCTGATCGTGATACATGGCCAGTACGGCATCAAACTGTTTGTAGCTGCCATTGCCAAAGAAACCATCGGCAGGGTATGGTCCGAAAACCATCATGCCTTTATCGTAAGCTTCCTGAATGGCCGGACTTATAATTTCTGCCTCTTCTGTGCCTAATAAACCGTTATCACTGGCATGCGGGTTTAGACCCAAAACAGCGATTTTCGGTTTTTCAATCCAGAAATCTTTCTTTAAACTATCGTTAATCAGCTTTAATTTGCTGGTAATTTTTTCTTTGGTAATTGCTGCCGGTACATCTTTTACCGGAATATGTCCCGTAACTACACCTACGCGCAGGCCTTCGCTAATCAGGAACATCAACACGTCTTTACTGCCACTTTTTTCCTGCAGGTATTCTGTGTGGCCCGGAAAGGCGAATGTTTCAGACTGGATATTGTGTTTGTTAATCGGAGCAGTAACCAAGGCATCGATATCGCCATTTACCAGATCGGCAGTGGCACGCTCCAGCGATAAAAGAGCATATTTACCGCCAGTTGGGGTAACCTGGCCAAGTTCTATTTTTACATCTTCTTCCCAGCAATTAATCATGTTTGCCCTTTTTGCCTGTGCCTGGTTGGCCTGGTTAATCACGTTAAAACTGAAATCGCCAAGATTGTTTGCCTTCCTATGAAATGATGAAACCTTGGTGTGGCCATAAACTATTGGTGTGCAGTAATTTAAAATAGCAGGGTTGGATAATGTTTTAATAATCACCTCTAAACCTATGCCGTTCACATCGCCTATACTGATACCTATTTTAAGTTTATTGCTCATAATTACTGAAAAATTTTAGCGCAAATTACTGATTTTCGATTAAAGAGGTGCTTACCCGATAAAAATTAGTTATTTTGTAATAAAATATAGTGAACGCGAAGATGCGATCTATACGGATGATAGGCAGGTAAGTGCACAATTTTCTGTGGGTTCCGTGCCTCCGTGGCAAAATAATGCGCAAAGATGAGTTTAGTAAAAGCAAAAAAACATTTAGGTCAACATTTTTTAACCGATAAAGGCATTGCCAGCCGCATTGTAGAAGCGTTGGTAAATACCGATAAGTACCACCAGGTTTTAGAGGTGGGCCCCGGGATGGGAATCTTGTCTGATTTTTTGTTGCAGCGCCAGGATTTAGAAACCTACCTGATTGACATCGATACGGAATCGTTTCACTTCTTGAACGAAAAGTACCCGCAATTGGGCGATCGTTTAATTAATGGCGACTTTCTGAAACTCGATTTTGATGCTATTTTCCCAGGTCAATTTGCCATTATTGGTAATTTCCCTTACAATATCTCCTCTCAAATTTTATTTAAGATTTTAGATAACCGCCATAAAGTTGTTGAGATGGTGGGCATGTTCCAAAAAGAAGTTGCCCAACGTTGTGCGGCTCCGGCAGGTAGCAAAGAGTATGGTATTTTAAGTGTATTTCTGCAGGCTTACTATAAAATTGAATATCTGATTACAGTTAAGCCAGGCACTTTTAATCCACCGCCAAAGGTGCACTCGGCAGTAATCCGCTTAACCCGAAACGAAGTGGAGACTTTAGATTGCGACGAAAAATTATTCTGGCGCGTGGTTAAGGCTGGCTTCAATCAGCGTAGAAAAACCTTGCGTAATGCTGTTTCTTCAGTAATGCCTAAAGATAAAATGGACAATCACATTTATTTTGAAAAACGTGCCGAGCAGTTAACCGTTGCCGATTTTGTGGCCTTAACCCAGCATGTAAGTCAATTAATGGCGGTTTAATCATTAGTATATTTTTTAAACCAGTATTGCGGTATAAACCCCGGTTATTAATCCTCATGATTAGATTTTTGCTGTCTTTAGAGATTCTTCACTGCGTTCAGAATGACAGTATGATAGAGAAAATTTAAAATCTGTGTCATCTCAAAATCGGTACAATCACCCGCTTGCGATTCTTGCAAAATCATGATTATTTTCAGCTAATTTCTCCTTTTCTTTGCCTCATAATTATAAACATCATGGTTAATTATCGCGAAATTTTTGACGAACAGGGAATGGACTATGCCACTTACCGTCAATTGGTTGACAAGCTTTTAGCTGCCGGACAAACTACCGGTCCGGATAACTCTGAAGCCATGCTGCACTATAGTAAAATGAATGTGCAACGCATGAACAGGGTTGATAAAACGGTTAGTTTAAACGAAGCACTAACTGCTGCAATTAACGATTTAAAAGGAAACTATAAATTATGGGTAATTACTGAAGGTTGGTGTGGCGATGCTGCACAGATTGTTCCGGTTTTTAATAAAATAGCTGAGGCTGCTCCCGATAAGTTTGACCTGAAGTTTGTATTGCGCGATAAAAATCTACCACTTATCGATGCACATTTAACCAATGGGGGCAGGGCTATACCGGTTTTGCTGGTGTTAGATGAAAAAGGAGAACAGGTTCTAAAAAGCTGGGCACCGCGTCCACAGGTTTTGCAAAGCCTGTTAAAAGGATGGAAACAGGAAAATACCGATCCGATGGCTACAGCCGAGAAATTACATAGCTGGTACGCAAAAGATAAAACGCAAACTACACAGGCAGAATTAGCGGAGTTGTTGAGCGGGTTGGAATAACGGGTCAGTAATCCTGATCCAATAACTATCTGATTTGTTTCAGGATTTCTCGTTATAAGAAATAGAGTAAATCCAGTAATTAATCAACCGAAACGGTTAAACCTTCCTGTTGTAAAATTTTGCGGTAAACTTCCATCTCTGTAAAAGAGCCTTCAAGCACGGGGCACTTGCCTTCATTATGCACTTTCCAGGCAATTTTCTCTGCCTGCGATTCGCTGTAATCTAAATATTTCATCATGCAGTAAATTACATGATCGAAAGTATTGATGTCGTCATTCCACAAAATAAGGCGATGTACGGTTTTAAGGGAAGTTAAAATTTCTTCGAGTGTAAAGGTCTCTTCTTTGGTTTCTGTAGACATGGCGCAAAAATAAACAATAATTTAGAAGATTTGAGATATTAGACCTGAGATATTAGATTTTAGGTGATTACGCTGAAATCTCACTACTCAAATCACGCTTCTCATATCTTTTTTATTGATTAACTTTGTTTAACCAAAATATAAATAACAGGATGCATCAATCTAAAATTGCCGGAATTGGCTACTATGTTCCGAAAAATATTTATACCAATACCGATTTAAGTCGTTTCATGGAAACCAGCGATGAGTGGATACAGGAACGTACCGGTATTAAGGAACGCCGTTTTGCCGATCGTAACGAGGAAACTACCACTACAATGGGTATTGAGGCTGCTAAAATTGCTATCGAACGCGCTGGTATTACGGCAAAAGATGTTGACTTTATCGTTTTTGCTACGCTAAGTCCCGATTACTATTTTCCGGGTTGTGGTGTTTTGCTACAGCGCGAAATGGGTATGGGCGAAATCGGTGCTTTAGATATCCGCAATCAGTGCTCGGGTTTTGTTTATGCACTTTCTGTTGCCGATCAGTTTGTAAAAACAGGCATGTATAAGAACGTGCTGGTTGTAGGAAGCGAGAAACATTCTTTTGCTATGGATTTCGAAACCCGTAGCCGTAATGTATCGGTGATTTTTGGTGATGGTGCAGGTGCAGTGGTGCTGCAGCCGACAGATGGGGCTGGCAAGGGGATTTTGAGTACGCACTTACACAGCGATGGTGCCGATGCCGAAATTCTGGCCATGTATTATCCCGGATCACATGCCAATAAATGGTTAAAAGATAAACCGGCCTACCCTGAACAGGAGTTGGGAGGTTTGTTTATGACGCCTGAGATTTTAGAAAGTGGTGCAGCTCTACCTTATATGGATGGCCCCGCAGTTTTTAAAAAAGCCGTTGTAAAATTTCCTGAAGTAATAAAAGAGGCTTTAGCTGCGAATAATTTAACCGAAAAAGATATTGATATGCTGGTGCCGCATCAGGCTAATTTACGTATCAGCCAGTATGTACAGCAGTTGTTGGGCTTAAACGACGATCAGGTGTTTAATAATATTCAAAAATATGGCAATACCACAGCCGCTTCCGTTCCGATTGCTTTGTGCGAAGCCTGGGAAGCTGGTAAAATTAAAGATGGCGATTTGGTTTGCCTTGCTGCCTTCGGTTCGGGCTTTACCTGGGCAAGTGCTTTAATCAGGTGGTAGTTTTTAAGGATTAAAATAGGTTCACTGGAAGTTTGTCACGTTGAGCCTGTCGAAACGCCCCATATAGCGTTAGGGCAGGTCCTTCGATAGGCACAGGATGACAATCTTTAGTAGTAACGCAGCATGTTATTTTTTACTTTTAGCGGCTATAAAATCCCTTAAATAACTGCAATCGCCCGCCGCAACCTGATAAAAAGGAGTTTTGTTATAATTAAGCCTTAATTCTATAAAATAAGGATTGTTGTAATTGGCCTTGATAAAGTTTCTCCATTTCACATCAGTTTTATCGTAATATGAGAAAGATAGCGGATGTGCATTCATGATAATTTGTTTCTGCAGGCATTTGGCGAGCATAAAAGTGCATTTGGCTTTAAAATCGGGATTGCTACTTAACGACCTCGCTTTTAAATACCAGGCCTTGGCGGTCTGTGCCTTTTTATAATCACCATCGTAAACAAATTTGGCAGGGGCACTATTATCGTACGATGACCAGTCGTAGCTGATTAAAAACCAGCTATTGCCATAATAACCTGTTTGGTAAACTGCGTTGGCCATTTTGTAATAATAGGTGGCTGCATTTTTTTTATCGCTCACCAGTAATTTCTGTAAACGAAGCATTTCGGCTGCAAAAGCCTTTTTGGTAACCGATGCTTTAGCCGTTACATATTTTTTAGGATAATCGTTAGTGGTTTCGATAAAAGGATTGGCATAAAGTTTCGAATTAGATTCCCCGCCGTACCAGTTTTCGGGAGCAAAATATTTATAATCTGCCGAAACCTTTGCAAACATCTGAACAGCCTTATCGTACTGGTGGGTGCGCAGATAAGTGGTGCCATATAGCTCATAAAAATCATCGTTTTTAAGCTGATTTAATGCCGAAGCCAACAAAGCGGTAACATCGTTGCCGGCGGCTTTGGTTTTATAAACGGCCAAACCCTGCATGCTTTTCGGACTCAGATTTTTTTGCCAAAAAGCTATACTCTGGTAGCTCATATTCTGAAAAAGCGAATTTTGTTTTAATGTTTTATATTCCAGATCGCCTTTAACCATAGCGAGAGCTGCTTTTGCTGTATCGCCCATACTTAAATAGGCTGGAGCCAATATCTGCTGGTAAAAATTTCGCGTGGTTCTGCTAAAGCGCTTTTCGGCCCGATTGGTGTCGTAATAATATTGTTCGTTGGGTTGAGTTTTATTTTCTGCAAACCGTTTTTCATCCAGCCATTTCAAGGTCGGCAATAAATCGTTTTCGTTAAATGGATTACCTTTTTTAATGTTTTTCGCTTTAATCAATAAATCAACAATCCGGTATTGATCGCGCAGCCTTTCAGGTAATTTATCAGATTTTAAGATGGCAAGGTAGTTTGAGGCCATAAAATCTTTGTTTTCCATCCACGATAAATAGGCCGCAGTTAAAGTACCCAGTTCAGGCTGAGGGTATTTTTTTTCTGTTGCCAGTTTTACCGCAAAATTCCTGATTTCGTTCAGGTGTTTAAGGTTAACTGCTTTTAAACTGTCTTTATATTTCGAACCACCATTATCCGAAAAGTAGTAATTGTAAGCTATTTTGGCAATATCATTGGCTTCGATCAGATTTTGTTCTAATTTGTTTACCTCACGTACCAATAAGGTTCCGTTAAGCTGGCTTTTAGGCTCGTACTGGTAAACTTTCTGCAAACTTTCTATACCCGAATCGGCATCACCAAAGCCGTTAATGGCCCAGATATTGGCCTTTTCGTTATCGGTTTTAGCGTATTTTAATGCGCCGTTTACAGGTGTACTGTTATAATAATAGTTTTTATAGGCTTGTACCCTGCGTTCGGGATTACTGGCAAAAACCTTTGAGAATAAAAAGGCCGATTCTTCCGGATTACCTAACCTGCGGGTCGATCCGGCATAAAGTGCCAGTCCCCAGCCTTTAACGGCACTGTTTAGCTTGCTTGTTTTAATGTATTTCTCGTAAGTCGATTTACTTTCGGCGTGGAAGCCACCAAAATGAAACAT
The DNA here is from genome assembly GCF_003852395.1 of Pedobacter sp. KBW01. Lineage (NCBI taxonomy): Bacteria > Pseudomonadati > Bacteroidota > Sphingobacteriia > Sphingobacteriales > Sphingobacteriaceae > Pedobacter > Pedobacter sp. KBW01. The sequence goes on along the minus strand of NZ_QAJQ01000013.1, from coordinate 211,531 downwards.
ACGAGCCGATTGGTAGGCATACCGCAATTTCAGGAAATCATCCTTTTCATCAGCGGTAAGCTTTAAACCTTCGTTTGCTTTTTCAGCCATGGCTGTGGTATCGCGTGGTTTCGCATCCCACAGGCTAAATTCTACATTGGCTAACGGCTCGCAGCTTTTGGCAAATAAATAATATTTTAATGGTGCTTTACGTTTGCTCAATGCCTGGATAAAGGTATTCTGCTGCAAGCTATCGGGCAATTGCGATAAGCTTCCGTCAAAATTGGCAAGTTTGGCACTGGTTGCGCTGTCGGTTTTATACATTACTTTCAATACATCCTCTTTTTTAACGTTGAGGTATTTAGCCCATTCGCGGCTGTTGATATCAGGCTCGCTTTCTACATCATCTTCACTGTTTAAATACACCATTTCGTTATAAGCAAAAGGGGCATATTCATCGCCTTCAATGTTGTTATGGAAATAGGAAATGTAATAATCGTAGGGGTCTATCTCGCCGCCACAGGCAATGTTTACGGCTATTTCACCGAAAAAGGTGAGGAGAAATACACTAGAGATCAGCGATAATTTTTTGAAAGTCATCATGGGTAAAATGTTTTAACAGGTCGGTGTCTAAATGGTAGAAAACAAGGTTTCGTTCTTCAGGCTTTAAATATCGGGATAAAAATTTAGCAGTAGAAGATAAATCTTGTGCCGAAATTTCTTCCCAGCGTACTACATCGCCACTTTTTAAGCCTGCATCGGGGTAATCAACAAGTAAATCGTATAAAATGGAATTTTTGCGCTGTTTAAAAAGTTTTGGGTCCTCTAGTTGTACTTTACTGATGTGTTTGGAAATACCTGCATACTCCTGATTTCTGAACACCACAGCCCACTCAAAAATGGGTAAAGCCACATCAAGTGCCAGCGGGTATTGCGCCAGATAATCTTTGAGGTAAAGATCCATTTCGTGCTGATTTAAAATAGAGTTCTGTTCGCCGTATTTGCGCAGGTTACCCATATTGTAGCACATTAAAATTGCCCTTTCTACCGGTGGAATTCCGCTCGATACAATGTTTTTAACCTGGTGCAGGCGTAAGGTTACCGAAATGGCTTTGCCCTTCAAAAGTGGGTTTGCTTTTAATTGTTCAAGAAATTTAAAGTAGGCAACTTTGGTGGTTTTGGTCCAGTCGCAATCGATCTGCAGTTCGGCATAATTTCGCTTTCCCGATTGTTTCACCTTATCATCTACAAATTTGGCTATGCGGCTGGCTAAAACGGCTGTTTGCTGCGAATCGATTTTATTGAAAACGTTGTTCACAATAAATACAACCGGAATAATGTTCAGCCCGTCAGGCAAAGAATCAGAAAATTTAATGGGCGAAACAGGAGCGGGCTGCTGTATATCCGGATTAAAATCTACATCCATTATGCGCACGTAGAGCGATTTTGATTTAAACTGATTGAGGTAAGTAGTTTCTGCTGGTTTATTGCGGTAATCGGTTTTCCAGTAATAAAAAGTAGGGTGAATAACCGATTTTTGCTTACAGCCGAATAAGAAAAAGGCAAAAATCACTAAAATACTTATCTTGCGCATATCAATTTTATCGATCAAAAGTAATATAAAATGCGGGCAGTTTTACAAAGAGTTACACAGGCAAGTTGCACAGTTGAGGGCGAGATTACCGGACAAATTGAAACCGGTTTTTTAGTGCTGCTGGGAATTGAAGATGCTGATACGAACGAAGATTTAGATTGGCTGGCACAGAAAATTGTAGGCATGCGGGTTTTCGGCGATGAAAATGGCTTGATGAACAAAGCTCTTGCCGATGTAGACGGAAATATTCTTTTAATTAGTCAGTTTACTTTATTTGCTTCGACCAAAAAGGGTAACCGACCGGGATTTACCCGTGCGGCAAAACCTGATGTTGCGGTACCGCTTTATGAAAAAATGATTGAAAAATTGTCGGCCTTGCTTGGTAAGCGAGTAAAAACAGGGATTTTTGGTGCGGATATGAAAATAGCTTTACTTAACGACGGGCCGGTTACCATATTAATCGATACGAAGGATAAGGAATAAACTCCAAACAGGTATATATGCAAAATGATATCAACTTTAGAACGTCGAAATCCCCACAGGTGGATTTAGCAGTGCTTTGTGGATTTGTTATTGTAAAACTCATTTTGCCCTTCTTTTTTGTTAATGCCGCCTATAGCCTACATCGCGATGAGTTTTTACATCTGGATCAGGCCAATCACCTTGCCTGGGGCTTTCAGTCGGTACCACCGGTTACTTCGATTTTTGCACTTTTAATTCAGTTTTTAGGAAAAAGCGAGGCAGCTGTTCGGTTGGTTACGGCAAGCATTGGCGCGGCAACTTTAATTTTTACCTGGAAAATTGTAGCCGAGTTTAGAGGAGGCCTCTATGCAAAAGTGCTTTCTGCTATTGCTTTAATATGCTGCGCGGTTGGCCGCCTGGATTTACTTTTCCAACCGAATGCATTTGATCTCTTAAGCTGGACTGCCATTTACTTTTTCCTGATTAGGTATATCAATACCAAAGAAAACCGATACTTGTATTTTATGGCTTTAGCCCTTGGTATTGGTTTCTTAAACAAATACAGTATTTGCTTTTTGGCCGCGGGTTTACTGCCTGCCTTACTGATCTCTAACCAGCGCAAAATTTATAAAAATAACCACCTGTATTTTGCTGGGCTTGTTGCTTTGCTGGTTATGCCCCCCAATTTACTTTGGCAATACCACCATCATTTTCCGGTTGTTGGCCACATGAAAGAACTGGCCAGAACGCAACTCGATAAAATTAACAGAGCCGATTTTTTAAAGGATCAGCTTTTGTATTATTTCAATATCATTTTTATTGTTTTGGCCGGTTTATGGGCTTTGCTTTTTAGTAAAACCTTTGCCCCTTACCGGTGGATTGTGATTGGTTTTGTGATTTCGCTGGGCTTGTTTACCTGGTTTAGGGCCAAAGCTTATTATGCGGCAGGTTTATATCCTGTTGTTATAGCTGCTGGCTGCACTTATTTGGCCTTGTTGTTTAACCAGCGGTGGAAAAAATACCTCAGGGTTTTAATGATAATTTTACCTCTTGCATTGTTTAGTATCACTGTAAAATATGCCTACCCGATTTTAAGTCCACAACAAATTGTTGCTAAACACAATAAATTTGCCAGGGTAGGGTCTTTGCGTTGGGAGGATGGACTACAGCACGATTTACCGCAGGATTTTGCTGATATGCAAGGTTGGAAAGAAATGGCCAGGTTAACAGATTCGGCATATGCCCGAGTTAAAGATAAATCGGCCTTATTGGTACGTGCCGATAATTACGGTGAGGCAGGCGCAATAAACTACTATTCGAAATTTAAAAATATAAATACGGTAACTTACAATGCTGATTATTTGTACTGGTTTAAAATGGATAAACCAATTAAACATTTAATTCTGATCAGGGAACCGAACGAGGAAGATCCACAACGAAAAAAAGAGCAGCCATTTTTTAAGAAAATAACCAAAATAGGAGAGGTAACTACGCCTTATGCCAGAGAAAAGGGCGCAGCAGTTTTTTTACTGGAGGATGCTACCATTGATATTAACAGCAGGATACAATCAGAAATAGAAGAAGAAAAACATGACCATTAACGAAGCACAGGAAACAGTAGACCGTTGGATTAAAACAACAGGTATCCGTTATTTTAACGAGTTAACCAATACCGCCATTTTAATGGAAGAGGTTGGCGAAGTAGCCCGCATTATGGCCCGTAAATACGGTGAGCAATCGTTTAAAAAAAGCGACGAGGATGTAAATCTGGCTGATGAAATGGCCGACGTGATGTTTGTTCTAATTTGCCTGGCCAACCAAACCGGCATTAACTTAACCGAAGCTTTAGCGAAAAACCTCGAAAAGAAAAGTATCCGTGATGTCGACCGGCACAAGAATAATGAGAAGCTAAAGTAATTATGGAATGCATTAATGGTTGAGTGATTGAATGATGTTGTTTACATTCAATTCACTCATTCAAAATTTAATCCTTTTAAACTTAACCGATAAACTCCATCAAGCTGCGGTAGGCTACAAAACGGTTTTTGTATCTTTCGTTTAATTCGGTCTGTAAAGGTGGTGCGAAAATTTCCTGATATTGGTTGTAGTTTTCTAAACTATCTACTACGTATTGTGCGCAATAGGTTACGCCTTCATTTGGCGAATCTACCACCTTTAACAAACGGTTAGACACAAACATGCCAGTAGCCATTACCTGTGGAATATGGGTTTCCTGCATCCACTGCAACCATTCCTGGGCTGCAGCATCTTCTAAAATGAGCGTAACATTGTATAAGTACATACTGCAAAGATAAATAATATATCATGGCTAAAAAATTGGAACAAGCCTTTCACCTCTATTTTTACTTTGATTTGCTGCTGCACACTGCAGGAAGGTTTCAAAGTAGATTAACTCAATTATTGCATTTATAACTGGTTTTTTATTATAAAATGATTCTTTTACCAGTAAGCTAACTGAGTAACAATGGTGGCCAACTTCTACATAAAAGAAATTACCAGAAACATTTTAATATATATCTTTATTCGCACCTAAATAGTTATAATAACCATGGATTTTGTAACCTTTCAACGATTTAATGATAAAGCTGCTGCATTGGTACTAACAGAAACATTAAAGGAAAATGGGATTGAGGTTGAATTGGAGGATGTTTCTGCAGATTTTGATGTTTCGTTCGCCAATAACGAAATTGATAAGGATTTTAGGGTTAAGTTGAAATCGGCAGACTTTGAACGGGCCAATACTTTGTTACAGCAATTGGCAGAGAATGATTTAGCATATATAGAACCTGATTATTACATTTTTGATTTCAGCAATGAGGAACTAAAAGAGATTGTAGTAAAACAGGATGAATGGAGCAGTTTAGATTTTTTACTGGCCAAAAAAATATTAAAGGAACGGGGAATTGAGATAAACGATGATCAGATTGAGTTGCTTAAGGCAAAAAGAATAGATGTGTTGGCCGAACCAGATAAAGCTCCACAAGGACTTATCGTTGCAGGCTATGTTACAGCAGTTCTTGGAGGACTCTTTGCCGTGGTAATTGGATTATACTTAAGAAACCACAAAAAAACTTTGCCCAATGGCGAAAGGATTGTTGGTTATGTGCATGGAGATAGGGTACATGGCGAACGTATTTTAATATTGGGGATTTTAGGGATTATGGTTTCTGCTTTTCTTCAATTTAGAAATTACATTTAAACAAGGCTCAATTTATCTAATTTGATAAATTGAGTTTGTAACAATTAACCGATTTAAACAGTCAACCAATTAACTAAACCCCATCTCCGCGTAAATTCCTAAACCTTTTCCTGGCTTCGGCGCTAAACATACTGCCGGGATAATCGGTAATCAGTTTTTGGAAATAAATTTTTGCCTGAGCAATATCGTTTAGTTTTTTCTCGTATAAATCGCCAAGGGTAAAAAGGGCATCATCCGTCCATATGCCATCTTTAAAATCATCGGTTACTTTTTTAAGGATATCGGCTGCTTTTTGAAAATCGTTTGCTTTAATCAAAATCCTCGCTTTACTCATCATAATGGCATCGGTAAGGCTGTTTTGCGGAAAAGCAATGGCAATACTGTCCATTTTTTTGATGGCACGTTCAGGCAGGTTCCTAAATAAAAGCATCTCTGCATCGGCGTACATTTTTAACGCGTTGCTATCTGCAGGCGTTTGAATGTTGTCGTTAATCAATAAACTTAAGTTCAGGGCATCGTTTGCAATTAATTGCGAGGTGGCGGCTTTTAAAACCAGGCATTGGCCGTTACTGTATTCGAAATTACCCTGATAAAAAGAAAGCTTAGCGCTGCGGAAACGTGCTTCGTTGCCAATAGGCTGCCCTTCAAATTGCTTGCTTACCTGTTCGTAAACCAAAAATGCCTCCCAGGGTTCGTTGGTTAAAATGTAAATATCGCCTAAATCAAGTTTCAGCTGGCCTACTTCTTGGTCGTTAACGCCCGGCATTTTTATGGCTTCTTCCAGTTCTTTTTCGGCCAATGCGGGTTTATTGAGATAGTAAGCCTGTAAATTAGCCAGTTTTTTAATGGCAAAAAGGGTATTGCGGTTTTTGCCGTTTTCGGCCAGTAAAGCCTCGTAATCTTTGGCCAGTAAATCAAGTTCAGCAACTGTATATTTCCCGCTGGTACGCAGGTTGTAACGGGTGTTTAGCATTTCGATTTTTGATGGCAGATAATACTGGTTATCCTTTCCTTTGGTTAAAAGGTATTCGTATGCTTTTATAGCGGTTTCGTATGCATTGTTATCTACAAAAGTATAAATGGCATTAAATAAGGTTCCTCCATCTGCTTTAGTACGTTTATCAAAAGCAATGAGCTGGCGCAGGGCCATATCAAATTCCTGTTGTTGTATGTAATTCCAGGTAAGCAACTGGATATAAATTTCGGCATCGGGCTCTTTCTGTATCTTTTTCAAAATTGCCCCCTGAAAAAGCTGGTAATCGTTTTTATCTTCAAAAACAGCCGAAAGTACAGCTTCTGCCTGTGGTAAAAGCTGTGGCATTGTAGCAAATGCATCCAGATATTCCTGCATCAGCATGGGCTTATCCTTTTTAAACCTGTAGATATTTAGCAGTTCGAAAGTAAATAGCTGCTCATTGCCTAATATTCTCCGGCCCTGTTTAAACGTTTGTACCGCAAAATCGTAATTTTCGAAACGGTAAAAGTTATTGGCTAAATTTCTGATCTTAAATTCATCTTTCGGGAGTTTAGAAATTACATCAGTAAAAATTTTATTCGCCGCCTGTACATCGCCTTTTTCCTGGTACAATTTGCCCAAAGCAATGGGGTACATATCGCTCTGTGGATTTTTCTTAATCTCACGTTTAACTACCTTTTCGGCTACATCATATCGCTTTAGCTTTATTAAGGTGTTAAAATAGATGTCAAAATAGGCTTCGTTGTTGGGGATGGCATAAAGTTTTTCTAGCAAAACAAGTGCTTTTTCATAATCTCCATCCTGATAATATTGTATGGCTAAAGTGCTTTCGTCTGGCGCTATTGATTGGCCAGGGCGAAAAATCTGAGCATTGGCCCCCAGCGTAAGCGTTAAGAATATGATGAAAAGCAAACGGTTCATAAAGCCTAAATTATAAGTTTTAAATGTAACATTTTAATAAAGGTTTAGCTAAACCACTATCTTATATAAAACGTATTTTAAATGTTACCTGTATTTTATTTTGTGTATATGTTATAAATACTAAATTGAACCACTACTTATTATTGGTTGCATAGGTAACATTGTTGGTGTAAATCGTGGTTAAGTTGTTGTGATAGTTATTTTTGTTGTCCCGTTGAGGATTTATTTATGCTAAAAAGGATTTTTCTATTGTTAATGGTCGTATTTATTTTTGCCTGTAAAGGGAAGAATGATAGTGCTATACCTGTAGATGATTTTTTTAAAACGCAGGATAAAGCCTATTACCGCATTTCGCCCGATGGGAAAAGCCTTTCGTATTTAAAGCTACAGAACAAGAAGCTGGAACTTTTTGCCGAAGACCTGGCTAGTGGGAAGAGTGTGCAGCTTACCGACCTGAACGATAAGAGCATTAGCTTTCATTTTTGGACAAGCAACAACGAATTGATCTACTATACCGAAGATGAATCGAAAGAGCGCAGATCTGATATTTTTGTCATCAATAAAGATGGTAGCAAACAGGTACAGCTGTATACGAATGAAAAAAGCAGGTTGAGGGTAATTGAAGATCAGTTGATTGATAATAAATACATTATCGTTTCTTCAAATAAACGCGATTCGACCCTTTTTGACGTTTACCGCTTAAATGTACGTAACGGCGCCATGGATATGCTGGCCCAAAATCCGGGTAATTTCAGTCGGTGGATGACTGATTGTAAAGGTGAACTGATGTTAGCCATTGCCAGTGATGGAGTAAATGAAACCTTAATGTACCGCGAAAATGCAGGCAAGGAGTTCAAACCGGTAATTACCAATAACTTTGAAACCACTTTACAGCCTGTTGCCTTTTCAGAAACCAAATTGCATGGTCTCTATGCCATTTCTAGTGTTAACCGCGATAAAAATGCGCTGGTAGAACTCGATTTACTTACCGGAAAGGAAAAACGGGTGCTTTTTACAGGCGATACCTCAAACGTAGTTGATGCCACTTACTCGCGGTTCAGGAAAAAAATGCTTTTTGCAACTTACGAAACCTGGAAAAGAGAGAAATATTATCTTGATGACAGTACAAAACTGGCTTATTCAAAAATAGATCAGCTTTTGCCAGGTACCGAGTGGATAATTGCAGATAAAGATAGAACCGATAAAGTATTTATAATACGCACTTTTACCGATAAAAACCCTGGTTCATACTATTTATATACCGCTGCAGATAATAAGCTAAAAAAACTAACTGATGTGAGTCCTGCTATTAAACCAGAGGACATGAGCACCATGAAGCCCATTAGTTTTAGGAGCAGCGACGGTTTAACCATTAACGGCTATTTAACCCTGCCAAAAGATAAAAAAGCAGTTAATTTGCCGGTTGTAGTTTTTCCGCATAACGGGCCTAAAGCTAGAAATAGCTGGGGTTATAATGCTGAGGTACAGTTTTTAGCCAACCGCGGCTACGCTGTTTTACAGGTAAACTACCGTGGATCTACCGGTTACGGTAAATCATTTTACGCAGCAGGCTTTAAAGAGTGGGGCGATAAAATACAAAATGATGTGAATGATGGAGCCAGGTGGCTAATTGCACAGAAAATTGCCAACCCGAAGCGGATTGCTATTTATGGTAATGGTTTTGGAGGCTATATTGCCTTAAATTGTTTGTATAAAAATCCCGATCTTTATAAATGTGGTGGATCGAATTCTGGCGTAATTAACCTGTTTAGTTACCTGAAAACCTTCCCGCCGTTTTTAAAAGCTAAATTGCAGATGTATTACGAAATTGTAGGCAATCCGGTAACCGAAACAGATTACATGCGCTTTGCTTCGCCTGTTTTTCATGCTGATCGGTTTAAATCGCCTATTTTTATTGCGCAAAACCCTAAAGATCCAAGTGTAAACGTAGCCGAAGGGGTACAGTTTATTAAAGAACTTAAAAAACGCAATGTTCAGGTTACTTACATCGAAAAAGAAGAAGGCCCTAACCCGGTAATACGCCAGCAGGGAAGAACGGCTTTGTATAAGGCTTTAGAAGAGTTTTTACAAGAAAACCTGGGTAAGAAATAGGGTATGGCTTTAGATAAAAAAAGCGGTTACCGTAAAAACTTTTCTCTTGGTGTAACCTTTATTGTACTCATTTCAATCCTCTTTATTTTATCGCTCTTTCTGGCCTTTAACTACAGCAAGAAATCGATAGAAAATGATTTTGTTTCGGAGAAGGTAAATGTACTGGAACAGAGCATTAAGCCCTATAACGATTTCTTTCAGAACAAAATGCCAGAAATCTCATATTATAGTGGCTATTTAGATTCCTCTACGGCTTCGAAATTTGTAGATACGGTAATGTTAAAGTATCCTTTTATTTCGAGGGTTACTTTTTACGATACAGAGGTAAAAGTGGCACCAGTAAGAGATGGTATTAATGCCAACTATCTGGGTATAGGTCCAAAATCAATTTATCAGTTCGGAAAAGGAATCAGCCCCGATTCGGTAAAAGTTTACTCAGAAGAAGATCCCACCTCTTTCAATGTTGGCGATGATTTTAATGCAATGGCCTATAAGCTGGCTACATTTGTCGATCGGTTAGATACCGCTGCTGTACCCACACAAGAAGAGCTTTTTACCAATTTTTCGGTGGTTAATTCGAGTGAGAATAAGATTACCTATTTAAATATTCCGCGCCGCGAAGACCTGAAAACATATAAAGAGATGATGAAGCGGAAGCTAAATCCCTCGCCGGTTTACCCGCAAGATGTACTCGTTTTTAAGCTCGACCCGCATCAGGTTAAAATTGTAAATACGCGGCCTTTATTGTATCAACATATTAGTATTGAGCCCTTAACATACGATCCGATTGATAATTCGGATGAAAATATGCATACCGAAATTGCCTTACCAGGGGCATTTTCTGATTTTAAACTGTACTTTGTTTCTTCAAAATCTTACATCAAAAAGGAGATTTTTATTTATTTTATGCCAATTGCCCTGGTGCTTTTATTGGTGTATGGTGTACTGCTGCTGGTTGCCTTCTTAATTTACCGTAACCTCAACATCAATAGCAAAATGTTTAAATTGCAGTACGATTTTGTGAATAACCTTACGCACGAGTTTAAAACGCCGGTAAGTGTGATCAAGATTGCAGGTAACAACATTAAAAGCGCTACAGCTTTAAGTCAGCGTGAGCAACAGCTTTACGGCAAAATTCTGGATGAAGAGGCGGATAAGCTGAACGGTTTAATGAATAAACTGCTGGCTTTTACCCAGATTGAGAATAAGGCAATAAAATTAAACCAGGAGGAAGTTAATATTGTCGATTTTATTGAAAGCACAATAGAATCGCACACGCTTAAACATCCTGATTTTAAGATCACCTATGAAGTAATGGGCTTTAAAACCTTTATTACCGATCCGGTGTTGTTAGGGAGTTTGTTCGATAACCTGGCCGAGAATGCTTACAAATACTCTAAGCCTGATCAGAAGAAACTTCATATTAGTGCTAAATTGATTAAAGGTGTGCTGGTTTTCAGGTTTACCGATAAAGGAATTGGGATAGCGGCATCAGAATTAAACAATATATTTAAGAAATTTTTCCGAATCCAGAACGAATATAACCAAATGGGTAGTGTAGGCCTGGGTTTGGCATTTTGCAAAGAACTGGTTAACTTTATGGAAGGAGATATTTCTGTAAAAAGCAAAGTGGGCAGTGGTACAGAATTTAAAATTGTGCTGCCTTTTAATAGTTAGAGAAGGTTGGAATGTTGGAAGTTGAAAAGTTGGAATGTTGAGTTAACCTTCCAACATTAAAACAACAGATAAAACAATAAGTAAAAAGTTAAAGGTGGTAACGCTGAAACATTTCAACGTGGTAGCCTTTCAACATACAATGTAAACACATATATAAATGTCTAAAGAAGTAAAAATATTAATCGTAGAAGATGATGAAAATCTTCGCTTTCTTGTAGCCCATCGCTTAAAGGCCGAGGGATATACGGTGCTAGAGGCAAATGATGGTGATGCAGGTGAAAGGATGATTTTGGCTGATCAGCCTGATATTGTTTTATTGGACTGGATGATGCCGGGTAAACAAGGAGCCGAAGTTTGCGAGCACGTGCGTAAACAAGGTTTCGAAAACCTGATCATTATGATGACTGCCAAAGCGCAGGATGTAGATAAGATTGACGCCTATAATTTTGGTGCATCTGATTACATTACCAAACCTTTTAATATGGATGTTTTGGTAGCCATGCTAGAGAGCAAGGTGAAATTTATTGTGAATAAAGATACAGCAGAAATTCACCGTTTCGGTAATATGGAACACCATCCGAATATTCACACCTTGTTTAGAGATGGTAAGAAAATAGAATTAACCATATTAGAGAACCGTATTTTATTGTACTTCTTACGCAATCCGGGTAAGGTAATTAACCGCGACGAGCTGATGCTGGTAGTTTGGGGTTATAACTCTGATGTTAATACCAGAACACTTGATATGCACATTGTGCGCTTGCGTAAGAAAATAGAATTGAATCCCGATAATCCACAGTTATTGCAAACCGTAAGGGGAGTAGGTTACAGGTTTAATGCGGGGTAGGAGTAATTATTGAATGAATGAATTTCGAATGATTGAATGTTTTAGGCATAACGCCCATTCAATCATTCAAAATTCTATAATTAGTTTAGGCTCTTTTTAAAGTAAATATGGTAATCTCAGGCAATATTCCAACTCTGCCGGGATACCCTAAAAATCCATAGCCTACGTTAACATACAGCTGTTGGTGTTGTTCCTTGTATAAGCCGGCCCATTCTTTATAAATGTATTGTATAGGGCTCCATTGAATTTCTTTAAACCTTAAGCCAAACTGCATGCCGTGGGTATGACCGCTAAACATCGCATCAATTTGCGGGTATTTTTGCAGTACCTCGCCCCGCCAGTGTGATGGATCGTGACTCAGTAATAATTTCACAGGTAAATCATCGGTGTTTTTAACGGCGAGTTCCATCTTACCATATTTCGGAAAACGGCCCATTCCCCAGTTTTCAACACCTAATATCCCGATTTCTTCGCCATCAACCTTTAACCTGCGGTTATCGTTCATCAACAGGTCGTAACCCATAATCTTGTGCACATCAACCATGTCTTTCAGGTTTTTTACCTTGGCTGGCGATGATTCCTTGCCAAAAAAATAGTCGCCATAATCGTGGTTTCCGAGCGATGAATAAACACCCAGCGGTGCTTTTACTTTCGAGAAAATATCCTGATAATCGCGTACTTCGTTGGTTAGGTTGTTTACCAAATCGCCTGTGAAAAAGATGAAATCAGGTTTTTCGCCCAACAGCATTTCTACACCGCCTTTTACAGCAGTTTTATTATAGAAACTTCCCGAATGGATATCTGAAATCTGGCCCATAGTAATGCCATCGAAAGCTTTGGGTAGGTTGGGTAATATTAAGTTTACCCTTCTTACCTGATAATCGTATGCGCCAGAAATAATACCCCAGCTTAACGACGTTAAGGGAACGGCAGCAGTAACCAGTCCAGCCTTAACCAAAAATGCTGAACGCGAAATTTTATCGTCTTCATGGGGGCTTGTAGCTGAGGCAGGCATGGCGCTGCTCACTTTTTTTCTACTTAGTTTAATCCATAATCTGCGCAAATCATCCAGCACGAGGAATGGCAGCATGGCTAGTTTGCAAGCCACAGTTAAAAAGAAAGAAACCAGAATGATGGCACGTAGCGTAAGAAACAAATTGAGGTAAATGCCACAGAAAACGCCAAAAATCAATAAGGCACTATAACCCCAGTATGCAATGGCAAATACTTTTTTAGTATTAGTTTTCCATTTCTTAAAAACCGAGATAATGGCTTTGAAACAATAGATATCAAAAGCGATAATAAAAATGCAGGCGGCAATGATAAAAGGTAATCTTCCCATTTCTGGTGAGTTGAGTAATTTATTAAACAAAAAGGCAGGAATTTCGCCTGCCTAAATTAAAGAAATTATAATGTTTTATTATCTGAAATCGTCTTCATCTTCTTCCTCGTCAAATTCGGCGTTAAATAAACTGCCAAACATATCGCTAAAGCCAAAGCCGCCGGTTAAGTAATTTTTACTCAGCTGCGAGTATTCGGCCAAGCCATGCAATACAAACTCCATCAACAATAAAGTTTGGTTTTCGCTTAACTTGGGGTGAAACTTTTTAACTGTGTCATATAGGCCTGGTACCAGCATCAATGCTTTTTTATATTGTACGCTGGTTAAAAGGTCAGTTAAATCAACATTATTGCCTTCGGTAAACCATTCGGTTATTTCGGTGTAAGGATTGGCTGTTTTGCTTTTTTTAGCTTTTTCAGGATCGGGGAAATAACGTGCAAATAAAGTTTTAACTGCTTTGCCGATTAAGGTAGTGGCCACATGTGCCGGTCCTTCAAGCTCGCCTTCGTAAACCAGCTCTATTTTACCGGTTATGGCCGGGATAATGCCCGCTAAATCTGATAAACGTACAAAAGTATTTTTTTCGCCTGAGATCAACATCCTTCTTTCGGCTGTGCTGATTAAATTTTCATAAGCCGAAATGGTTAATCTGGCCGATACCCCCGATTTCTGGTCGATATACTCACTTTTACGTGCTTCGAAAGCAATTTGCTCAATCAAATCTTTTAGCAAACCATCGGCCTCTATACTGGCTTTTTGTTCGGCAGTTAATTTGGCTTCCTGGAAAGTAATTTTGCGCGAAATTTCAATGCTTTTTGGGTAGTGGGTTAAAATCTGACTTTCTATCCTGTCTTTCAAAGGGGTAACAATGCTTCCGCGGTTGGTGTAATCTTCGGGGTTTGCAGTAAATACAAACTGGATATCCAGCGGCAAACGCAATTTAAAACCGCGAATCTGAATATCTTTTTCCTGCAGCATGTTAAATAATGCCACCTGGATACGTGCCTGTAAATCAGGAAGTTCGTTAATAACGAAAATGCTGCGGTGTGCGCGTGGAATTAAACCAAAGTGGATAACCCTTTCATCATTGTACGTTAGTTTCAGCGTGGCTGCCTTTATAGGGTCAATATCGCCAATTAAATCGGCTACGGTAACATCAGGGGTAGCCAATTTTTCGGTATAACGCTCGCTGCGGTGTAACCAGGCAATTTCAGTTGCATCACCGTTGATGGCAATTTCGTTTTTTGCATACCATGAAATCGGGTTCAGCGGATCGTCGAAAATTTCGCTTCCGGCTACGTAGGGCACATACTCATCCAATAAGTTAACCATTAAACGGGCAATGCGTGTTTTGGCTTGTCCGCGTAAGCCCAAAAGCAAAATGTTGTGGCGCGATAGAATGGCGGTTTGTAACTCAGGAATTACCGTTTCATCATACCCAATAATGCCTTCAAATTCGGTTTTCTTATCACGAAGAAACTTAATCAGGTTTTCCCTTAATTCTTCCTTAACGCTTCTTGATTTATAACTGGTAGCCTTTAACTGACCTAATGTAGTGTTTTGCATTTCTTGGTTTAAATGGGTTTAAGACATAGGGGTTAAGGTGTAAGGTTTGCAAAATACACAAACCAATTCCATAAATCTATTCCTTTTTTATGTTTTTATGGTTGATTTAAGTAGGATTGCTATGGGTTTTATCTTTCGCCTTTTACCATCAACCTTATTGTTTAAACTTCTAATTTTAGTAAATAATCTTCCGACTCCAGACTAAAGACTTCGGACTCCAAACTATTTCACTGTTTTTCTTCTATTTTTAATGTAATCTTCAAAAATGTATTCACCTAAGCCATTTAATGAGCTGTAAAAAGCCCGGCCGCCATTTATTTCGGTAAACTGACGTACAAACTGCTGTAGGTAAGGGTCTTTGGCAATCATAAAAGTGGTAATAGGGATTCTTAAGCGCTTGCACTGCGCGGCCATATTTAATGTTTTGTTAATCACCTTTCTATCCAGACCCATGCTGTTTTTATAGTACTTGCCATTTTCTTTCAAACAGGTAGGTTTACCATCGGTAATCATGAAAATCTGTTTGTTGTGCGTTTTCCTTCTACGGAGTAAATCTGCAGCGAGTTCTAAACCGGCATAGGTATTGGTGTGGTAGGGGCCAACCTGTAAATAAGGTAAATCTTTCACGGTAATTGGCCAGGCATCATTACCAAAAACAACAATGTCCAAAGTATCTTTAGGGTATTTCGTTTTAATTAGTTCGGCCAGCGCCATGGCTACTTTTTTTGCCGGGGTAATCCGGTCTTCACCGTACAAAATCATCGAGTGCGAAATATCAATCATCAATACGGTAGAAGTTAAGGTTTTGAAATCTTTTTCTTCTACTTCCAGATCGCGGTCAGTGAGTGTAAAATCGTTAATGCCATGGTTAATTTGTGCGTTTTGAATAGAAGCAGTCATATCGATCTGATCTAAACTATCACCAAAATTATATTCTCGTCTGTCGGCATTTTTTTCTTCGCCAATGCCCGATTGGTTGCTGTTGTGGTTACCCCGACCACTTTTTTTCAGTTTCCCGAAAATTTCATCAAGGGCCGATTTGCGAATGGTTTGTTCTGTTTTGGCAGTAATTTTAAATTCTCCCGATTGGTTATCTTCGGTCAGATAGCCTTTATCTTTCAAATCATCTATAAAATTACCAACACCATAATCGTTATTGGTGAGCTTATATTGCTTATCAAGTTCATTTAACCAGCTCAAGGCCTCGGCTGCATCACCTGCGGTATAATTCAGCAGTTCGCTAAATAATTTTAGCAACTCATCAAAACCGCCTTTTGGCGTATCGCCGGGCTTATAATCAGAAAAACGAAAACCTCTCATGTGCTTTTATAAACGGATTATCGAAGATAAAAGTTTCGCTTTGTATTAATTTAAGCGGGGTGTCATATTTGAGGGGCACAGATCTTATAGCTTTTAAAACCTATAAGGTCATAAAAAAGAACTTAAAGCGCCATGTGGTAAATCTTTTTATTATAGTCGGGGTTGGCTCCAACCTGCGAAGCAACAAAGGCCCCAACTTTACAGGCGTTATCCAGCGTAGTTTCCATGGGGTAGCCTTGGAGGTAACAGGCAATAAATGTAGCCAGAAAAGCATCGCCGGCACCAACGGTATCGGCCACCTGTACCTTATAGCCTACGTGCTTAAACAACTTCCCATCCTTTAAAACACAAGCGCCTTTATCGCCTAAGGTTAGGCAGATAATATCGATATTAAATTGATTGGCCAATTGTTTCAGTAACTGTTCGTCGGTATTACCAGTTAAGCTGAAAGTATCTTTTACCCAAACAATTTCGTCTTCGTTTATTTTTAAGATATCAGCATGGTTTAACAGGTCGCCGATTAAAGTTTTTTCGTAAAAGGGATTTCTCAGGTTGATATCGAAAATCTTAGTTTTAGCATTTTCTAATAAGCCCATGATGGTTTTTTTAGAACGTTCATCACGGCAGGTTAGGCTGCAATATACCAACGCATCAGCCAGTTTTACTGCTGAAATATTGTCGTCGGTTAGTTGGATGTCATCCCAGGCAACAGGTTGCTTGATGGTGTAGGTGGCCTGGTGGTTGGCATCGAGCTGCACCACTACGGTACTGGTTGATAATTCGGTATTTACCTGAATCAGTTTTGTTGCAAAATGATTGCTGCTTAAAAAATCCAGTAATTCGCGGCCATTATCGTCGTTACCAACTGCGCTGATAAAACTGCTTGTTATATTTTGTTTATGCAGGTTAAGCGCAACATTCATACTCGAACCGCCGGCTTTCTTTCCCTCTGGAAAAACATCCCAAAGTATTTCGCCAATTGTAATTACTTTATTTTGCATAGGTGATTTTATAAAAATGTAAAGAAACAATTTTTAGCGATGGAACAAAATAATTTGTTTCCTATCTTTAAGTTTTACCCAATTATCCTAAAACATGAAAAAAATACTTTTTGCTGTACTGCTGTTAATTTCGTTAGGAAGCTTTGCCCAAAATGCAAAAGATAAGCAGGCCATACTTAATTTACTGGAGAAACAGCGTACCGATTGGAATAAAGGCGATGTAGAAGCTTTTATGGAAGGCTACGAAAAGTCTGACAGCTTGCTCTTTGTAGGTAAAAGCGGGCCAACCTATGGCTGGCAAAAAACGCTCGATAATTACAAAAAGGGTTATCCCGATAAATCAGCCATGGGGTATTTGGTATTCGGCATTAAAAAAGTAGATTTTTTAAAACCTGATTTGGCTTTTGTATTAGGTAGCTGGAATGTGAAACGCGAAAAAGATGAACTGAAAGGTTACTTTACATTACTCATTAAAAAGATAAAAGGAGAATGGAAGGTTGTTGCAGATCATAGCAGCTAATGGATGGAAGATGGACGATGTATGATGGAAGAGGGGGATGTGATTTGATTTAGGGCGATAGAATCGCCCTTCACTCATTTCTATTTATTCGCCTAGTTTAAAATCTTTGTAATAGAAATCCTTGTCGGCATCTGTTAACTGGCGGATAACCCTGCAGGGATTGCCTGCTGCAAAAACATTATCGGGGATATCTCTCGTAACAATACTGCCTGAGCCAATTACCACATTCGAACCAATTTTTACACCCGGGTTAATTACCACATTGCCGCCAATCCAAACACTATTGCCAATGGTGATTTCCTGCGCCCATTCATATTCCTGATCGCGCAAATGCGCATGTATGGGGTGCCCGGCGGTATAAATGGCTACGTTTGGCGCTATAAACACGTTGTTGCCAATACTTACTTTGGCGCAATCTAAAATCACTAGGTTAAAGTTGGCGTAAAAGTTATCACCAATTTCAATATTATAACCATAATCGCAACGGAAAGGAGGTTCTAGGTAAAACATCTTTTCTGTTTTACCGAATAATCTTTTTAGCAGTTCTTTACGCTGTTTGATGAATTTTGGGGCAAGGTTGTTAAATTCGAAAACAATTTCCCTGGCTTTTAATCTTTCTTTTGCCAGTTCTGCGTCGCCTGCCTGATAGGCTTTTCCAGCCAGCATTTTTTGTTTTTCGGTAAGTATATTGGTTTCCATCTGATTCTGAATGATAATGAAAGTTTTGAATGCTATAATAACAAAAACGGGGCTATCGTAAACGATGCCCCGCTAGATTTTAATTTTTAGTACTTTATGGTCTGCCTTTGGCTAAAGCTCTTTCAGCAATTTTAACTGCCTTTTTCTCTCTCCAATGTGCATATTTTTCTTTGAAAGTCATTTTAATTAAGCTGTCTATTGCTCCGTGGGTAAACAAGCTCCAAACGCTGGCTACTTTACGGCTAATCGATTGATCCCATGCGCGTAAGCTTAAAGAGAACGATCCGTCAACATATTTCATCCAGTGCCACATGCCCGTTGGCATAAACAAAGTATCGCCATGTTCTAAGAAAACCTCGTATCCTTCAACGCCATTTAAAGCAGGGAATTTTTTGAAATCAGGGTTAGCAACATCATAATCTTCGAGAGCATAAGTGGCGTTTGGCAGGCAATATAACCTATCTTTCCACTTGTAATCGAATAGGATAATGTGCTTTCTGCCTCCAAAATGCGTATGAAAAATATGTGGCAAATCAATATCGTAGTGCAGGAATGTTACCGAATTTGAACCGCCAAAAAACATAGCAGGCATGCTTTCAATAAAACCGCCCATTAAATCTTTAGGGATTTTAATATCATTAATCAGGCTAGGCACTTTTTTAAACAGGTTGAAAAAGAAAATTCTCAACTCCGTTGGCTCACGCTTAATCAGATCAAGGTAATCGCCAAATTTCATATGTGCAGTAGCTGCATTAATTGGTTTCGATGGGTCAGCTTTAGAGTTATCGTAAAGCGGAACTTCCAGTTCGCCGCCAATTTCTTTTAAATATTCAGTTGTCCATTTTTCTCTAGCAGGCCAATCTTTAGTAAGGCCCCTGATCACTAACGGACGTTTAGTTTTCAGGTAATTTTTCTTAAAATCTTCGGGAGTAATGCTCTCAACGATGTCAACAGGTTTTAAAATGAAACTCATGCGCTTAAAATCGGTTATTTGTGCCGAACAACAAATGTGTAAATTTTATTTTAGAAAATTGATGTCCGCAAGTAAATGTGACTAAAATCACGTAATCTAAATTAGTAAATAGTTAACAATTTAATAACTAAGCTTCCACTTTCTGTTTAACTATTTCGGTATAGGCCGCATTCCAGAGATCGATTCTTTTCTGTAGGGCTTGTTTGGTTGTATCTTCTGCCTGTTCCCAAAAAGCTTCGTCTTTTTCGCATAACTTCTCGGTCATGGATAGGGCCAAATGGCTGTGGTGGTCGCCATCTACTTCGATATGACGTTCTAAATAGTATTTAAAAATAGATACCTGATCGGGCTGGGTGCTGTTCAAATCGTTAACCATGCTAAAAAACATGTTTGGAATCAGGTCCTCGCGGCCAAAGGTAAAACTTGCAGCCTGTAAATGTGTTTGGCCGCTGTTAATGGTTTCGAATGTTGCATTAACAAAATCTCTTGCTGCAACAGGTACTTCGGCAATTTCGAAAGCTTCATCAAAACTTTTACCGTTTTGTAATGCGCTTATAAAAGTGTTTATAGGTTTAGTATTGGCGCCACATTGTTCCATGGCATCTAAATAAAGCTCGAAATGACTTTTGATATGGCCATCAGCATCTACATCCGATTCTTCGCCAGCTACAATTTCATTAATCAACTGCCTGGTAACCGGATCGCCAACCGGAAACCATGGTAAGATTGTACAAGTTAAATTAATTTGTAAAGCTTTAAGCAGCGACATAAAATCCCAGACAGCAAAAATGTGGTGCTCCATAAAAATCTGCAGCTCTTCGAGCTCGCTTATGGCAGTGTACACTTTATGATTAATTATTTCCTGCCTTAAAGGCTCAATTTTTTCTTGTATTTTTATAATGTTTGGATGCATATGTGAATTGGTGTCCGGAGTTTTGAGTTTAAAGCTCATCATCCTGGTTTAGTCTTTTACTTTATTCTTTCTTTACTCTACTTAAAGCCTGCAAATTTACGCTGTAAGGTTAAGTTATACAAGCTTTTGCTGTAACCAGCCAGCGTTTTTTGGCAGAGCCCAGTCATATTTTAGCCATAATTTTCACACGTTAAATAGCGGTACTAACAAAACATAGCCTACATATTATCAAAACCAGGTGGGGTATAAAAAAACGCGCTTACTGTTATGCAAGAACGTTAGTTTAAAAATCACACAGCGTGTGAAACATCTTAATAAGGATACCTTTGGATTTAAACGATATACGTTAAATAAAGTAATGGTTTTTATACCAAAAACGATCTGACCGTGGCCAGATCGTTTTATGCTGATCATAAGGATTTATAAATATTATTTAGGCATTAAAACAGCGTCAACTACGTGGATAACACCATTTTTTTGATAAACATCGGCAATCGTTACTGTGCTCATACCGCCTTTTTCGTCTTTTAAAACCAATTTCTTGTTTTCCATCCATGCCCAAAGTTTACCACCCTGAACTGTTGTAAGCTCTGCTTTGCCTCCACCTGCTTTAATTGCTTTTGCAATGGCTTTACTATCCATTTTACTTGCAACAACGTGGTAAGTTAAAATGCTGGTAAGTGTTGCTTTGTTTTCTGGTTTTACTAAAGTTTCTACCGTTCCGGCAGGAAGTTTGTCAAACGCTGCATTTGTTGGGGCAAAAACAGTAAAAGGGCCAGCGCTTTTTAAAGTCTCTACCAAGCCAGCTGCTTTAACCGCTGCAACCAAGGTAGTGTGGTCTTTTGAATTCACCGCATTATCTACAATATCTTTAGTTGGGTACATTGCTGCTCCACCAACCATCGGATTTTTTTGAGCGTAAACCTGTGTTGTAAAAGCCATTGTAATAACGGCAAATACTGATAAGATTAAGTTTTTCATTATTTCTATTTTTTAAGTTTCTGTTGTTTGATTCCATTTACGTTGGCTTGCAGATACTTGGTTTTTAGAAATGAAAATAAAAGTTTAATCAATTGATTTTGAGTTGTTTAAAATTATTCTTTTAAGGGTTGAAGCGTTGTTTAAAAACCCAGTTACCTATAGAATTCATAAAGGTTGCACAGCCTAGAGAAACTTTTATGAAGACCTTAGCCAATCTTAAGCCTTATCGTTAATGCTATTCTTAATTTACTTTAGCTGTCTTTATTTTCTTTGAAAAAAACTTAGGGAAAAAGCGCTTTAATAATACGGCCTTCGTCTCTTTACCTCCAATGTAAACCTCTTCTTTTTTATTGGTAATGGCCTTTACAATCTGTACAGCACAATCAACAGGGCTCATCGCGTTTTCATGCGCATCGCCCATTTTATTCAAGGGTTGTCCATCAGCAGTAAGCGCATTGTAAGTAACCTGCGTTTTGATAAAGCCAGGGCAGATAATCGTAATATCGATGTTCTGATCATAAACTTCCGACCGGAGCGAATCGAAATAGCCATGCAACGCGTGTTTTGATGCAGCATAGGCAGACCGCAGTTTTGTGCCGAATTTACCAACCAGGCTACTGATAATCACAATTTGTCCGCCGCCATTAGCGATCATTAAAGGTAAAACTGCCTTACTCAGAACAACGGTTCCCCAAAAATTGGTGCTCATAATCTGTTGCTCGGTTTGAAGGCTCGTTTCTAAAGCTAAACTCCGCTGACTAACGCCTCCGCTGTTGATAAGCAGATCTATTTTTCCGAAAATGCGGATAGCATCTCCAGCTTTATTTTCCAGTGTTTCAGTTTCATTCAAATCGAAGGGCAACACGTGCACGTTAAAAGAATTTTGACAGTTTCCTTTTACGCGGAACAACTCATCACGGTTTCTGCCAGAGATAATCAGTTTATTGCCAGCTTTAAAATATTCGTAAGCCAGGGCTTCTCCAATACCGGATGAGGCACCCGTAATCCATACAATTTTCGACATATATTTTTAATTAATGAATGATCAAGTTATTGAATTAGAGATTGATTTACTGGTTGATAGGGTAATGTTTAGCATTCAATCATTCAAAATTTGGTCATTCTCTCTTAATTTTCTACTATAAATAATTCCGAAGCAATGTGGTCGGCAAAGAGCTTCCCTGTTTCAGTTAATCGGATTTTATCACCCTCTATAATCAGCCAATCTTTATCCTCGAAATTTTTAAGGTTGTATTTAGTTTCTTCTAAAAAAACTTTCCCAAAATCGGTACTTATTTTTTCGAGGTCTGTTCCCCACATGGTCCTTAATGAGGTCATCATGTATTCATTAAACCTATCGTTCAGGCTAAGTTCTTCTATTATTTCGGGAAGTTTGTTAGCGGCCAGAGTTTCAATAAACAAAGCATTGTTTGCAGGGTTCATGTAGCGGTTTTGTCCGTCAAAACCATGGGCCGAGGGGCCAATACCAATATAATCAACTCCTCTCCAGTAATTGGTGTTGTGCACCGCATAGTGGCCGGGTTTTGCAAAATTCGAAATCTCGTAATGTTCAAATCCGGCTTCAACCAGTTTTTCCATTAAAATTACAAATTGGGCAGCACTTTGGTTATCGCTTACGGGTGCCTGCTTTTTGTTTTTAATGGCGTGCGCCAAAGCAGTTCTTGGCTCAACGGTTAAGGCATAGGCAGAAATATGTGGAACTTCTAATTCAATTGCTTTTTGGATGTTGCTGGTCCATTTCTGGTCGGTTAAGAGCGGATAACCATAAATCAAATCGAGCGTTAGGTTTTCAAATCCTGCATCCTGGCTTCTCCTGATACAATCTTCAGCTTCCATGGCTTTGTGCGCACGATTCATCCAGATGAGATCTTCATCGAAAAACGATTGTATGCCTACACTAAAGCGGTTAACTGGCAGCTGTTTCAGTTCTTTTAGCTTCTGGCTGGTTAAATCATCGGGATTGGTTTCGATAGTGATTTCTGCACTAACATCAACCGAAAAAGTATGGTTAATGGTGTCAAAAATCTTTTGAAGTGCCTGTTGTGATAGGATAGAAGGCGTTCCTCCACCCAAATAAATGCTGCCTACCTGTCCGCTAATCCGATCCTTTTTTATTTTAATTTCCTTACAAATTGCTTCCACCATTTCATCGGCATACTTTAATGAAGTGCTGAAATGAAAGTCGCAATAGTGACAGGCCTTTTTACAAAAGGGAATATGAATATAGATACCAGACATTGCTGCAAAGATACAGCATATTCTAAATCCATTTATTTTCTTTAGGTAAACAATGATTATTCGACTACTTTTGCATTCTTAAGTTTTGATTTACAGCATGCCGAGATTCATTTTCATTTTGTTCGCGTTTTTATGTTCTGCAAATTTTCTTGCAGCGCAGCAAATTCCCTTGCAAACAGATAGCGCAGTTGTAGTTCCGGTTCAATATAAACGATACCGACCCGATTCAGCAACGCTGGCCAGGCAGAAATTTGTAACCGATTCAATTATGCGCCATACATGGGTACTGGCCGATAGTCAGATCAATAAAAATGCGCTGTTGGATACTATTGAGCGAGAATACCTTTCTACAAAGTTAGATTTACTGGCCTGGCAAAAAAAATACCAGCATTTAAAGAAAAAGGTAAACCCTTATCAACTCGGGACAAAAATACCTAAGGGAAATTTGGGCTTGCTGGGCTTTATTTTTGGCATGCTTATCATTTTTGCCGTTTTAAAAAATGCATTCTATAAGCAGTTATCTGCAATTGTTCAATCGTTTTTTAGCAACCGGATTTTAAATAACATCAATAAAGAAGATAACCTGTTCAGTTCGTGGCCATTTTTGCTGCTTTTTGTACAGTTTGGCTTTGTTTTTGGCATGTTCTTTTTTCTGGTAGCCCAGTGGAACGACATGTATCAGGCTAAAGATGGTTTTAAGTTTTTCTTCAGTATATCCATTACCATTATTGTTTTTTATGCATTGAAACTAATTATTCTGCGCTTTCTGGGGTATCTGTTTAATGTACAGAAGCCTGTAGGCGAATATATCTCCATTTTATACCTCAGTTATTTCAATGCATCGCTACTTTTTATCCCGCTGGTAATCGCATTTGCCCTTACGCCACTTAAATACGGCGAAGTGTATATTGGATTGGCATTCTTACTGTTAGGCATTATTTTTGCATTCCAACTGCTAAGGGCGGGTATAACGATACTTTCTAATAATAAGTTTTCTAGAATGCATTTAATTTTGTACTTTTGCGCCCTCGAAATATGTCCTATCCTAATACTAATTAAAACGATAGGGCTGTAGCAGGAAAAAGGAAAATGCAAGAAAAGAACGACTCTAGAATCCGCAAAGTAAAAAGTATTTTGGTTACTTTACCAAAACCTGAAACTGAAAAATCTCCTTATTACGATTTGGCTAAAAAGCACAACCTAAAAGTCGATTTTAGGTCATTCATCCATGTTGAAGGCGTACCCGCAAGAGACTTTAGGAAGGATAAAGTTAACCTGGCTGATTTTACTGCGGTTATTTTTACCAGCCGCAATGCAGCAGATCATTTTTTTAGAATTTGCGAAGAAATGCGTTACGAAGTGCCGGCAGAATTAAAATATTTCTGTCTTTCTGAAACCATTGCGTTATATCTTCAAAAGTATATTCAGTACAGAAAACGTAAGATCTTTTTTGGTAAGCAAACTGCTGCTGATTTAGCCGAAGTGCTTAAAAAACATGCAAACGAGAAGTTTTTGTACCCTTGTTCTGATGTAGCAACTGAGGATACGATGAAGTTTTTGGAGAAAAGTGGCTATAATTTCACTCCTGCTGTTCTGTTTAGAACTGTGGTTAGTGATTTGTCTGACCTGGCCGAGGTATTTTACGATGTAATCGCCTTTTTTAGCCCGTCAAGTATTCAGTCGTTGTTTAAAAATTTCCCAGATTTTAAGCAGAATAATACCCGTATCGCAGCCTTCGGAACCAACACCAGTAAAGCCTGTACGGATATGGATCTCATTGTAGATATTGCCGCACCAACTCCAGGTGTGCCATCTATGACTATGGCTATTGAGAACTATATCAAAATATCTAATAAATAATACGTTTAATAATTTATTTTAAGTCAATACAATAAATGCGTAACTTTGCTGTTATTAAGAGAGTTACGCATTTTTTGTGCAATAAGAATTAGGTGCGGGTAAACTGTTAATCTAACTTTAATTGCCTTAGCGCAATGATTTAATGTAAAATATTTGCTTTTGTTGATAATTTCAGTGATTTTTGATAAAATTGCTCCCTTATCGTGCTTTGCACACTATAAAAAATATGAAGAAAATTTACCTTCTAACTATTGTAGGTATATCATTAATGTTAGCGAGTTGTGGTCATGGTGGCCAGGGCGAACTGGTTGGTGCTTATAACCGGAAATTTAAAAACGATAGAATCCCGCTAGGAATGGTATATATCCCACCAGGGCATACCGTACTTGGCGCAGCGGATGAGGATATCACATTTTCTCAGAACTTGCCAGGTAGAATGACCACTATTAGTGCATTCTATATGGATCAGACCGAAATCTCCAATGCAGAATATCGCCAGTTTACCAATTGGGTACGCGATTCGATTGCGATTGCCATGATGGGTAACCCACAACAGTTTATGATGACACCGAGGGGAAATGCAGCTGCAGCCGTTGGTGGAGATAGATTTATCGACTGGAGAAAGGTTGGACCGAATGGTGCCAATATATGGAAAAACAGGGGAAGAGGTGGCGCAGGAGCACAAGCGAGCCAGTTGGATGGTATGTACTATTCAGGTTTAGATGCACTTCCGGGAAGGAAAGAATTTGATGTGCGTAAGTTTGAGTACACCTACGCAGAGTTAAATATGGAGAAAGCTGCTTTAGGCCACAAAGATCCAAACAGCAAACGTCAGGATTATATAGACCGTTTTACCGTTGCCATTTATCCTGATACCATGGTTTGGAAAACAGACTACTCTTACTCACAGAATGATCCAATGGTTCGTGGTTATTACAATCACCCTTCGTATGATGATTATCCGGTTGTAGGTGTAAGCTGGGAGCAGGCAAAAGCTTTCTCTCACTGGAGAACCAAATTGTATGATGGCGTAGCTACAGCCCGTAAATTGCCAGTAGGATCGCGCTCTGATTACAGATTACCAGCTGAAACTGAATTTGAATATGCGGCAAGAGGTGGTAACACCAAAACCAAATACCCTTGGGGTGGTCCGTATATCAGAAATACAAAAGGATGTTTACAAGCCAACTTTAAACCAGGCCGTGGCGATTACTCGAGCGATGGTGGTATTTATACTGTAGGTGTAAGATCTTATTTTCCTAACGATTATGGTCTTTACAACATGGCCGGAAACGTATCAGAATGGACCATTACCGCGTACAACAAAGGCGCTAGCCCATTATTGCACGATTTGAACCCTAACTTTACTTACGATGCAGGTGCTACCGACAGCAAATACAAAAAACGCAAAGTAGTAAAAGGTGGTTCGTGGAAAGATACAGGTTACTTTTTACAGAATGCCGTAGCAACATACGAATATCAGGATACCCAGAGATCATATATCGGTTTCAGATGCGTTTCATCTTACCCGGGTACCGACTTAAGACGTTAAACCAAACAAACTAAAAACTAAAGAAAAACATCAAAATTTTATGGCAGCAAAAAAACAACCAGGCTGGTTACACGTAGCGATTTCATGGGGAGCAAGTATTGTAATTATTGGAGCGTTATTTAAAATATTACACATTGGTGGAATATTTGGAAACTATATGATCGGTATTGGTCTTGGGGTTGAATCAATTCTATTCTTTTTAACCGGTTTCTTTCCGCCAGAACCAGAACCAGCATGGGAAAGAGTTTATCCAGAATTAAGATCTGATTTCGCTGGTGAATTGCCAAAAGCTTCAGCCAGACCAGTAGCTGCAGTAGGATCATCAAACACTGCTGCTTTAGATAAAATGTTATCTGATGCTAAAATTGGCCCTGAATTGATTGAAAGCTTAGGAACAGGCTTGCGTACATTTGGCGATAAAGTTGCCACCATTTCAAATGTTGCTGACGCTTCTACTGCTACCAACGAATTTACCGGTAAAATTAAAACTGCATCAGCGGGATTCGATAACTTAAGTGCATCTTTCGAAAAAGCTACCGCTAACTTAAAAGCCATGGGAGAAAGTAATGTTGATTCGCAAGCTTATCACGATCAGGTAAATAATTTAGCTAAAAACTTGTCGGCATTAAACGCAGTGTACGAACTTGAATTACAAGATTCGAGCGCGCATTTAAAATCGATGAATAAATTCTATTCGAACTTATCATTAACCATGCAGAACTTTAACGAATCGATGGAAGATTCGAAACAGTTTAAAGAAGAGGTGAACAAGTTAGCTAAAAACTTATCATCGCTTAATGCAATTTATGGCAATATGTTATCGGCTATGAACAGCCCACGTGTATAATTTGTTTAGTTTTTAATTTTTAAAGAAAAGCTACATCAAACATGGCAGGCGGAAAAGAAACAACAAGGCAGCGGATGATCAATATCATGTATTTGGTATTGTTAGCTATGCTTGCCTTAAACGTATCAGATACCATTTTAGATGCATTCAAAAATATCAATGATAGTTTGGATACCTCTAAAAATAACGTAAATACCAGCATTAACCAGTTATTTTCTGCTTTCGAAAATTCGAAATTGAAAGAAGAGCCAGCCCGTGCACAGCCTATTTATGAAAAGGCACAACAAGCTAAGGCAGCGGCCGATGAATTAAATAACTACATAGAAGGTATTAAAAAACAGTTTACACAAGCAGGCGATGGAATTGATCCGGAAACCGGCGACCTGGTAAACAGATCGAATCAGGATATTGCACAAAATATCATGATCAATAAAAAAGAGGCTGATAAATTGAAGGATAAGATTAACGCTACACGCGAGAAATTAATCTCTTTATTAGATCCTGCAGACAGAGCTGGTGTTGCTTTCTCTCTTGAAGCTAAAGATCCTGTAAGAAAAAGAAAAGGAAACTGGCAGGAAACCTACTTTGGTGAAGGTACCCCATTAACTGCTGCAATGACGATTTTAACCAAACTGCAAACAGATACTAAAAACGCTGAAGCAGAGGTTGTGAAAAAATTGTTCGGAAATATGGATAAAGCACAAGTAAACTTGGATCAGTTTGCGGCAGTTGCAGTAGCTCCTACCTCTTACGTAATTCAAGGCCAGCCCTATACTGCCGAAGTATTTTTAACAGCAAGCGATTCGAGATCAACTCCTGATATTACGGTTAACGGAAGTAAATTATCAGTTAAAGAGGGTAAAGGTACTTACACCGGCGGAACAAGCAGTGTAGGTCAGTTTACCTGGGTAGGTACTATCCGTGTTCGTCAAACTGATGGACAAGTAAAAGAATACAAAACGCAACCACAAACCTATCAGGTGGCAAAACCATCAGCATCTGTTACTTCTACCAAATTGAATGTAATTTATGCAGGTATTCCGAATCCATTTACGGTATCGGCGGCAGGTTTCCCGCTAGAAAGTATTAAAGCTTCTATTTCGGGTGGTTCAATGTCGGGTGGTAACGGAAACTTTAATGTTAACGTTCCGGGTAGCCTGGTTGGTTCAGAAGTATCAATCAACGTATCTGCAAATAATGCTGGTAAAACAGTTAGTTTAGGTGCTCAGAAATTCAGGGTTAAAGGTATTCCAACTCCTGTAGCTAAAGTTGGCGGCCGTGCAGGTGGAGATGTTGCTTCAGTACAATTGAAAAGCGAGACCGAGATTGAGGCGGATTTAGATGATTTCCCTTTTGATGTTAAGTTTAAAATACAGCGTTATAAAGTAACCATTATTAAACCACGTTCAGATGCGGTTACTATTGCCGGAAGTGGTGGCAGTTTTGCAGGTGCCGTAAAAGGTGCTATTAACTCGGTTACTCCAGGTACAAGAGTATTTTTTGAAGATATTGTTTCTATCGGTCCTGATGGCCGTCAGAAAATTTTACCTTCATTAGCATTTAGTGTTAAATAAGAAGAAGATGAAAAGGATTTTAAGTATTGCTATTTTAGTGTTGTTAACCACGTTTGCTTTTGCACAAAAAAAGCCAACTAAATTAGCACCTAAAAAGCCTGCGCCCGTGGCGGCTGCTCCTGTAGTAGATACGGTGAAAGCTCCTGTTAAAACAGTTAAAAAGAAACTTAAGGTTCCACCTAAGGACGGCTTCTATGCCCGTAAGGACATTGATAGTACCGAAATGGTACCTTTAGCAGATGTGAGAGAAGAAGATGTGTTTTATGCAAAGCGTATCTGGAGAGAAATTGATTTGCGTGATACTGTTAACTCTGCATTAAGATCACCAAAATCGAGGTTAATTGATGTTTTGGTTTCTGCTATTAAAACGGGAGAATTAACAGCTTATTCGCCGATTGATAGCGCCCTGAATGAGGATGATGCATTTAACAACCCTATGACTCCTGATTCGGCTGCAAAATCGGCTTTAGGAACAGCAGAGGTATCAAACAATAAAACAGGTACAGTTACAACGGTAGTGAACGATTTTAATCCCGAACTATTCTTAAAATTCAGAATTAAGGAAGATTGGATTTTTGATACCAAACGTTCTATTTTCGAACCACGTATTGTAGGTATAGCACCTTTAAAATTCAATGAGGTTTCTAAACAATGGCAACCTGTATTCTGGGTGTATTACACAGAAGCAAGAGAGCTTTTAACCAAGAAACGTTTAATTAACACCAATAATGATGCTTCTAACTTAAGTTTCGACGATTTCTTTATCCGTCGTTTATTTAGCAGCTATATTGTTAAGGAATCAAATCCTGGTGATAATAAAATCAGAGATATTATAACAGACCCAAGAGAAAGACTTTACGAATCTGAACGGATTAAAAAATCGGTTCTGGATTACGAACAAGGTCTTTGGGAATACTAATCTTATAAAAGCTCCGATGAAAATCGGAGCTTTTATGTTTGTGATGTGTGCCTTTCTCCTCAGCGTCAATTAGAGCGAAGTGCAACGTAGTCGAGAAATCTGTCACGAGATAGATCTCCCCATTCCACTGCCTTCTAGTCGAGATAACGACGCTTTTATTAACGATAGGGAACAGTAATGAGGCCGAGACGACTAGGATACACAAATTATATAAAGAACAAAAGCGGTAACCCAAACTGATGGATTACCGCTTTTATTGAAATAATTAAGCCTTATCTACTGATTGTCAGTAACTGCTTCTATTACATTTTGCACAGCTGTAGGTACATTTGATAAAATATCATAACCTGTTGCAGATTCTACTGCATTAACGGTAGTGCGATAAGTTTTCCAGTTGGTATTTAAACCGTTTGTATTTGGCATATTTACCGTAATAACCCTTGTTGCTGAAGTAACGCGACTTAAATCGTTATTGCCATTAGGAAGTACTACAATTACTTTCCAGGTGTTAGACGGAACGTTTATCCGACCATTATCAATGGTATAGGTAATGCCGCCGTTACTTCCGGTACCGCCCGAACCATAAGAGCCACAAATAACATAAACTTCGTTACCAGCCGTTACCAGTGAACGGGTGTAATTTTCAAGATCAGCCCATGGCCCCTGATTATTATTAGGTGCCTGTGGCATCATATTACTCATCAAAAAGGTAGACGAGTTTGCTGCAACTGATGCAGTTCTATCAGCCGAAGGACAGTTGTGTCCGCGGTCAAAACCTGACCCCGAATAGCTGCTGTTTGATACCTGGTACCAACCTGTGGGTAAAGTATTGTCTGCTCTGAAATCATCCTGACGAGGCGTTGAACCTAAATCAGATGAACCGATATGCCAGCTTACCCAGTTTGGAGTACCTCTGCTTTTGCTATAAGAGCTGCTGTAATAAGTACGCTCCATCAGGTAATTTTCAGGATAAGAAGTACTGGCAACAGCATTGCTTGGGTTACCCATTAGAAGGTGGCTATTATCGCCGGGCGTAGTTGGAGGCGTGGTTGTTCCATCTCCGGTAGAGATGCTGAAATCATCAATATTGATGCGTGCAGTACCACCACTTATTTTACGGATCTGGAAACGTACATTTCCGGAAATAGCAGTGTTAAAGGTTGCGGTTGATAATGTTGTGGCGCTACTGGTTATGGTGCTACCCGATTGTTGCCAGCTCGAACCACTGTTGGTAGAGTACCAGAGCTGCCAGGTACTATTGGCATCGGTACCGTATTTGGCATGGGCAATGGTTACCACATCAGCTCCGTTTACATCAAAATTCATGCTCAGGATACCTGTGTTACGGATGCGTACCGATTGACTACCGTTTTTTGCGTCAGCAGCAAGGTTACCGATTAAGGCATCATCAAGACTCCAGCTGCCGCTGCTTAAAGTAACCGATGCTACAGCATAGCTGCCTTTTGCTCCCGTCTCAAAATTTTCGGGGAAACCAGCCACTATGGTCTGGGTACCCGCCGTAGCTGCTTTGCTGTTTAGTTTCTGTTCAAAAAGGTTTGTTTCTGGTTGTGGCTGGTTTTCTTTTTTACAGGCAGCCAGACCAAGGCATAGCACTGCCAGTAAGCTTAATTTTTTTAATGCTTTCATGTTTAGTTTGGGATTATTTAATGGATGGGATTAATTTCTCAGGTTTCGACCGCAAATGTTTCGATTAAGATACAAGTGCCATCAGCTAAATAGCCGGTTATGAGTACAGGTATTCTGCTTGCTCCCTCTACTCTGATTACCTGTAGGTTGGAAAGGTTTTGCTTTAAAGTCGAATAAAATGCTTCTATTTTACGAGCATTTTCTACCGTAGGTGCATCAGCTGCATCTACCTTTGAAGTAAGATGGTTAAAAAATGCAGCGTGTTCCACCTGTTTTAAGTTTTGTGGGACTGAATGGTATTCTGCTGCAATTTTTTGCAATAGTTCTGCAGGAGTAATTTTGCCCCAGTTGGCCGCTTTAAAAGGGCTTTCTGATTCGGTAAAGTACAATACGCCCAATAAGAGTTTGGTAATTGTTGCCAGGATGCTGTTATTCATGTAAAATAGGGATAGATGTTTACTTGTATTAACACCCCTAATTTATTGAGAAAATATTTAAGCTATGCGCAATTCAGATTAATTTAGTGTTAATATTTTTACGTTATTGTCTTTCATCTTTTACAAGATGAATTTACGCTTCTTTAAAGTGTGCCAATAAGGTTTGCACTTGTTTTTTGTTCAGCACTTCGGCCAGTTGCTTTTCGGTAGCCTCTTTAATCTTTTTAACCGATTTAAAATGTGTAAGCAATTTATCAGCGGTGGTTTTGCCAATGCCTTCAATCTGCTCGAGTTCGGTTTTTAACGTTCCCTGATCGCGTTTTTTGCGGTGGAAAGTAATACCAAAACGGTGGGCTTCATCACGCAGCTGCTGAATCACTTTTAAGGTTTCCGATTTTTTATCCAGATATAGCGGATATGAATCGCCGGGATAGAATAATTCTTCCAGGCGTTTGGCAATACCAATTACAGTTACCCGGTTTTCGATGCCCAACAGTTTTAAACTCTTCACAGCCGATGATAGCTGGCCTTTACCGCCATCAATAATGATGAGTTGGGGCAAAGTTTGGTTTTCATCCAACATGCGCCTGTAGCGACGGAAAACAGCTTCTTCCATAGTAGCGAAATCGTTTGGCCCTTCCACCGTTTTTACATTAAAGTGCCGGTAGTCTTTTTTGGATGGTTTGGCATCTTTAAATACTACAATGGCCGAAACCGGATATTTCCCTTGAAAGTTGGAGTTATCAAAACACTCGATATGTTTGGGCAACTGCGTTAAACGCAAGTCCTTTTGCATGGTTGTTAAAATTCGGTCGGTACGTAAATCGGGGTTTAGCTTTTCGTATTGGTTTAGTTTTTCTTTTTTAAAGAAGAGGACGTTCTTTTGCGAAAGTTCTAAAAGCTTTTTCTTCTCGCCCAGTTTAGGTACAGTAAAACGCAGGCTTTCATCTTCAAGTGAAGGTTCAAATGGAACAATAATTTCTTTCGAGGTGCTGTTAAATTTGCTCCTGAAATCAAGCATAGCGAGCGTCATAATTTCATCGTCGCTCTCATCCAGTTGCTTTTTAACCTCAATCGTTTGCGTTTGGATAATGGTTCCATTCATCACCTTCAGGTAGTTCACAAAAGCGTAGCGTTCATCCGATGCAATACTCACCACATCCACATTGGTAATGGCGCTGTTTACTACAGTTGATTTGCTCTGGTATTTCTCTAAAACCTCTAATCTGCGAGCATATTGATGCGCCAGCTCAAAGTTTAAATCCTCTGCGGCCGATTTTATTGTCGATTTTACATCGCGGATTACATTGCCAATCTTCCCGTTTAGAATCTCCTTTATTTCAGCAATGTTTTTATCGTAATCGCTTTCCGTTTGATAGGCCTGACAAGGGCCTTTGCAATTGCCAATCTGATATTCGAGGCAAACTTTAAATTTCCCTTCGGCAATATTTTTATCATTTAAAGGCAAACTGCAGGTACGTAAAGCATAGGTTTCCTTAATAAGGTCCAGTATGGTGTGCATCATGCCTATTGAACCGTAGGGGCCAAAATAGGTCGATCCATCTTTAATTACTTTCCTTGTCCAGTAAATGCGGGGGTAGTTTTCATTTTTAATAATAATCCATGGATAAGTTTTATCATCCTTTAAATTAATATTGAATTTGGGCTGATGCTTTTTAATTAAGCTGTTTTCAAGTAACCAGGCATCAATCTCGGTATCAACAATGGTAAAGGTAATTTTGCGGATCTTCGAAACCAACACTCTGGTTTTTCCATTAAATTGGTTCCTGTCGCTATTAAAATAAGAACCTACCCGGTTACGCAGATCTTTTGCCTTGCCAATGTACATTAACTTGCCATCTGCATCCCAATATTGGTACACACCCGGCTTATGTGGTATAGCGGTTAATGCTGTTTTATGGTCGAAACTGCTCATTAATTACAAAAATAAGATTCAAAAGGAAAATCCTTACGTAAACGGGTATGATTTATGTTGTTTAAAAGAATTTGGGCGTGCCCCTAAGCTACGCAAATGGTCAGGTACAATCTTTTGTTGCCCTCCGCTACGCTCCATGTACAAAAGGATTTTTACTGCTATCCTTCACACAAACCCTAGTGTATTAAAACCCTAACTTCTTGTCAAGCTCTGTTGTGCCTTCTTCCTGTTGTTGGTATTGGTTACAATCGTAAGTGATCGATACGCCGCTTTTTGGTGCTTCAAAATCTGCCCGTCCAATTTTTAATGCCGGATTAGCATATACCCTTTTAATGAAGCCGGCAAAAATAGGCAAAGCAGTATTGGCGCCCTCGCCCTGACTGGTGCTGATGAAGTGGAAAGCCCTGTCTTCGCAGCCGGTCCATATACCAGTTACCAGTTGTGGGGTAATGGCCATAAACCAACCATCTGAGTTATTTTGGGTAGTACCGGTTTTTGCGCCGATAGGTGCATTTACCCCATATTTATAACTTAATCTCGATCCTGTTCCGTTAGCTACGACACCTTTAAGCATCCTGGTCATTACATAAGCTACTTCTTCGCTCATAATCGGTTTTGGTATTTCTTTTTGAGAAAACAGCACCACCCCATTTTTATCTTCGATCCTTAACAGGTAAATAGGCTTGGTGTAAGTACCTTTATTGGCGAAGGCACCGTAAGCGCCAACCATATTGTAAATCGACGAATCAAAAGTACCTAAACAAATAGATGGGAATGCGGGAACATTTGGAATGCCCATTTTAGTAGCCAGCGTAGATACGGCAACCGGACCTACCTGTTTCATTAAATAAGCAGTAACGTAGTTTTGCGAATAGGCGAGGGCCTTTTGTAAGGTAATGCTGCCTTCTAAAGGTTTTCCCGAGTTTCTAGGTGTCCACGGATCGCCATAACCTTCTATGGTAACCGGAACGTTTGGCACAGTATAACAAGGAGAATAGCCGTTTTCGATGGCTACCGCATAAGTAAATGGCTTAGCAGTTGAGCCTACCTGACGAGTACCCATTTTCACCTGGTCGTATTTAAAATGTTCGTAGTTTATACCGCCAACCCAGGCTTTTACGTGCCCGTTTGTTGGGTCCATGGTCATCATGGCGTTACGTAACAACATTTTGTAATAACGTACCGAGTCTATTGGCTTCATTACGGTATCGATATTACCTTTCCAGGTAAAAATGGTCATCTCCGTTTTGGTATTAAAATCTTCGGTAATCTCTTCGTCCGATTTTCCTTCCAGTTTTAAAGATTTGTAACGGTCTGATCTTTTAATTCCCTGTTCAATCTGCAAAGTTTTATCTTTAAACGGATTGCGGCCTTTCCAGCTTGCAATAAACTGTGCCTGCAAAATCTTCATGTATTCTTTTTGCGCTTCTTCTGCATATACCTGCATATCATAATTCAATGTGGTATAAATTTTCAGTCCGTCGCGGTCTAAGTCATAAGGTGTACCATCTGGTTTGGTAATCGATTGCTCCTGAAAAATAGTTTTAATATCGTTTTTAAGTACCGTGCGGAAATAAGGCGCAATACCATCGTTTACGGTTGCAGCATTGAAATGAAGGTTTAAAGGTTTGTCTTTTTGTGCTTCAAATTCCTCTTGGGTTAACAGATCCGATTTTACCATCATGGCCATTACCGTATTTCTGCGATCGCGCGAGCGTTCCGGGTGGCGCGTAGGCGAGTACATGGTAATCCCTTTTTGCATCCCCACTAAAGTAGCGGCTTCGGTTAAGGTCAATTTATCGGGTGTAGTGTTAAAATAAACCCGTGCAGCCGATTTGATACCGTAAGCCTGGTTACCAAAATCAACCGTGTTTAAATACATGGTAATAATTTCTTCTTTGGTGTAGTTCCGCTCTAATTTTACCGCAACAATCCATTCTTTAAATTTGGTGAGTACCAGTGAGAAGAAATTAAGGTTCGATTCGCGGGGGAAAAGATTTTTAGCCAATTGCTGGGTAATGGTACTGGCACCTTGTTTTTTGCCAATTAAATTGTACCCAATAATACTGAAAGTACGTTTAAAGTCAATACCTGAGTGCTCTTTAAAGCGGGTATCTTCGGTCGCAATTAATCCGTTAATTACATTTTCTGAAATTTCTTTATACGTAACATTCGATCTGTTCTGAACAAAATAGGTTCCGATGGGGCGACCATCTTCAGCAATAATTTCCGAAGCCTGATTGCTTTTCGGATGTTCAATATCCCTGAAAGAAGGCAATGCACCAAAAAGGCCAAAACCAATCATGGAGATGAAAATAGCAAAGAGGGCTATTCCACCAACCAATAATTTCCAGATGATTAAACTGTATCTTTTTGTTTCTTGTGCAGAAAGGGATTTATTCATTTTATTGTTGTTTTCCAAAACCACCACAAAAGGAGGTTTGGATGCAAATTTATTAATTTTTTATAGAATCAAATTTAAGCTTTGAACTTTGGCGATTCTACTACCTCAGACGCCTTAGAGCATCATAGCTTTTAGCTTTAGTCTTCCCACTTTTTTTTACCACCTCAACACCTAAGGGCATTATAGTTTTTGGCTATAGTCTTTCCGCTTTGGTCTTTCGTTTAGTCTTCTATTTATAATTGTCTTTTAAAAACTCCAGATATTCGTTAATGCGCTGCCTGTTGATTAATTTCTCAAAGTTTTCTTTACTAATGATAAAGCCTTTATACAGGTTAGCCGGTACTTTCATAATATTCTTTAATTGACCAATAATGCTTGATTCGTACAGTTTGGCATCTTCGAGATCGACAAAACTGGTTACGTAAATCAATTGATCGTTATCAAGCTCTACCAATTTATGTACCAAATCGTTGTCGGGATAGTTGCCGCGGTTAAATTGGCCTAAGCCAAAACGTGATGAACTTAGCGTTAGGGTAGCATCGGCAACATCGATTACATAATAATATTCTTCTGATTTTGCTGCACTGAAAATACTAGCTGGTTTGTTTACATCAGCAGGTTTAACCTCAACCGGTTTGGCTACTGTGGCATCTGCTACTTTTACCGGCGCATTTCCGGTTACTAAAGGTTTGTTTTCAACCGGTGTTGGGGTAGCCTGACTTACAAAACGAGGTGCATTTGGATCGAAATCGATCAGGGCAACAGGTCTTTGCTTAAACTCTTCGAGGTTAGCTTCAATATATTTCAGGTGATCGCGCACCAAAGGGGTAATAATTTTATCGTTTGGATAGAGGGTGTTAATCAGGTTAAACTGGGTGAGCAGAGAATCTACTTTAGCAGTACGGCCAATGGCAATGGCTTTTAAATAAGCATATTGTGGTGCAAAATCATTATCAGGAAATGCACTGATATTATCATTAACCTGTTTTACCAGGTTTGGATAGTCCTTTTTAGCATAGGTATCAAAAGCAACATTGTAGTTGTTTATGGCTATGTTTTCAAGCTGACTTTGTTTAGCTGAGTACGATGGATCTGAAATGGTTTTTGCAAAATTAGATTCCGGGAATTTTTTCAGCACCAATTGTTTGTATTCTTCCGATTTTGCCTCATTGGCACTTTTATTATTCAGGTATAAACTGTAGTAAATGGCTACCAGGTGATTATTCTCCGGAAATTTTTTCAGCAGCTCCGCATATATTTTATTTGCTTCAGCTTTGTCGCCCAGTTCCTGCTGATAAAAACTGGCTATTTCGAAATAAGCGTCGACAACCTTTTGATTAGAGGTAGCCAGCAATTCGGGCGTGGTAGGTAAACCGTCCATAAACTGCTTCTCTAAAGAAGTTTGATCGGCTGTTGCCTGATTACTGCCCCCATTTGCAGGCGTTATACCTGTGGCTACATTTCCTCCTGCAAGTACCGAATTGGTTTCCTGCGCCGATGAACGCACACTCTGTCTCCAGTTATCTTCCAGCTGTCTGTTGCCCCAGCGTTTTTTAAAATCGCCAAAACCTGCACTTATTGCTGCGTTATTGCTAAAATAAAAGGTATTACCACCGGCATTTTTGGGCGTATTTAAAGATTGATTCGGGAAATCTGGGTCATTTAAAAACTGGTTATTGATTACACCGCCTGTATTGGCAACCTCAACTTTAGGCGTTAAATAGGCTTTAACCTTTGCCTCGCGCTCACTTGCCGGAAGTTTGGCAATCGCCTGAGCAGTATCTTCTTTAGCGATAATGGTATATCTATCCGTTAAATACTGGAGGTTATTCGCTTTTTTAACATTCACATCATAATCAGGAAAGTTTTTAGGTAAAATTACCACCGTGCTATCGTAATAACGCTTTGCCTTTATATAATTGTTAAATTCTTTAAAGTTTAAATCAGCAATCCTTAAATAAGATAGTGCTTTTTGATTTTGGTTCCGGGTACTGGTTTGTACCGATTTGTTATAATATTCTGCTGCTTTTACAAAGTTGCCTTCGGCCGACAATAGCTCACCCACTTGATAATAAATCTGATCGGTATAATCGGTGTTTTTATCATCTTTTAACAAGGCCAAAAGCTGTTGTTCTTTGTTAAGTTTCTCGCCACTTAACAATGCTTTTAACTTAATGCGGTTTAAATTAGCATGGAAATACATCTCAAAGGGTGCATTACTTTTCTCTACTCTTGTAAAATTGGCGTAGGCATCGGTAATGTTTTTTTCTTTCTCCTGTAACTGGGCGAGAATAAACTGCCAGCGGATGCGTAATTGTTTTTCTTCCGCACGTTCAATGGCCGATTCGAGAAAAAGGATGGCTTCTTTGTTCCTTTTCTGATAAATGCGCATTTGCGCCGCAGTTGCTAATGGTTCTGCAATATCTTTTTTCAGCTCATCGGCAGCACGCAGCATCGTATCAATTATCTTATCGGCAAGCACCATGTTGTTCAGCTCCATCTGGCTACGGGCTTTCCAGTTCATGGCCATGATGAACGTTTTTAAATCGCTGCCGTAGGTTTTTGCCGTGTAATCAAAATATTCAGCGGCTATAAAATAATTTCCTTTCAGGTAATTGGCCTTACCCAGAAGCATATAGGCATCATCAATATAGTTACTAAAGCTTTTCTCGTTAATAATGGTCTGGCTTTTGGTAATTACCTCGTCCAATTGTTTATTGGCTACGCCAGGTGTTAAAACCAAATTTACCTGCGGTTCGGGATCGAGGTACACCGGTAGTATTTTTTCGTAGTTATCGGTATAACTTTGAAGTAAACTCTCGTTATATTCGGTTAATAAAACATTTGAGTTATAAATATAGTTATATCTTGCCGTTAGGTTCTGAAATCTTCGGTCAACGGCTGTATCCTTGTTTGCCACACAGCCATATATAAAAAACAGGCTGAAAATGAAGAGGAGAGAATTTAAGTTTCTGCTAGCGTAATTTTTCAAGTATGATAGGTATCTTTAGTATAACATATAAACAAATTGTAATCCAAATTATTATTGGTAGTCAATTTTAATTATTCAAAGTTAATTTAATTATTGCATTAAAAAATGGAAAATCCGAAAGAGGAAGATACAAAGAAAAAGGTAAATGCGGCCGCCAAATATTCGGCCATCGGCTTCCAGATGATTGCTACTATTGGCCTTTTAACTTTTATTGGCTACAAGATTGATGAACACAAGCAAAGCAAAACCAATTTAATAACGGCAGCTTTTGCCCTGGCAGGGGTAGGAATTGCACTTTACCAGGCCATCAGGCAGGTTACCAGGGATTAGTTTTCGGTTAGAAGTTCTCGGCTAACCGATTAACCAATTCAAACCGTTAATCAAAATCCAGCAATAGTAACCCTCATCTTGATTAACCCGGTTATACAATAATTATCTCCCACACTAGTTAGTTGATACTAAAAACCTTATCTTTGCCGAAGTTTTTATTTGCTAACAAATTATTCCATTGACTCTGGCCAAATTTACAAGTATCTATTTCATCTTCGTAGGCTTATTAATAGGCATTGTTGCCGTTTTACCCTTACTATTTCCTAATACCCAACTTTTTATTGATAATTTTTGGGTGATGTTCGGCTTTTTAACTGGCATTACTTACATCGCTTATTTGCTGGTTGATATTGGTATAAAACGCGATCCTGAGGTAGGTATTATGGCTATTATGGGATCGATAGCAGTGAAGATGATTTTTTGTATGGCTTTTGTCTTGATTTACAGTATAAAAGCAAAGGGAATTGGGCTTGTATTTCTGCTTAATTTTTTTTCTTTATATTTATTGTTTACGGCCTTTGAAATTTACTGTTTGTTACGTAACTTGCGCCACCAAAATTTAAAGTAAAAAACTGCCAATAAATGGATTGTAACCGAGTTTTTGTGTCTAAAGTTAAAAGGCTAACTATTGTTTTTACGCTTTTAATCGCGTTTTTATCTATCAAAATTGATACTTTCGCTCAAGTTGATAGCGCTGTTGTACCTGTTGATAGTGCTGTTGCCGAATCTGCTCATGTAGCTTCTGGAGAACACGGAGCATCAGCTGAACATGGCGAAGAAAAATTCGAGCCAACCAAAGTAATTATGGAGCACATTGCGGATTCGCACATGTGGCACCTATGGGGGCATACTTCATTGCCTCTTCCAGTAATTTTATATACAGCTAATGGTTTAGAGGTGTTCTCTTCAGCTCATTTTCATCATGGTGAAGAAGATTATCAAGGTAAATACAATAAATACCGTTTGGTAACGGGCTTAAAGCAGAGCATGTCGAAAGATATGTTTAATAAAAATATTAAAGTTGTTGGTGCAGACGGTCAGATTGATGAAAATGCATCTGATACAGTAATTGATTTATCTATTACGAAAAATATAGCAGCAATGTTTGTAGCTATATTCGTAATTGTAATTGTGTTTGCTACTGTAGCAAGAGCTTATAAAAAACGTGTAGGTAAAGCGCCAAAAGGTTTGCAGTCTTTCTTTGAGCCAATCATTATCTTTGTAAGAGATGATATTGCTAAGCCGAACATAGGTCATAAATACGCTAAATTTATGCCTTATTTGTTAACTACGTTTTTCTTTATCTTATTCAATAACTTATTAGGTTTAGTGCCAATTTTTCCAGGTGGTGCTAACGTAACCGGTAATATTGCTTTAACATTTGTGATGGCTTTAGGTACCATGATTATTGTTAACATTAACGGTAACAAATACTATTGGAAACACATCTTTTTGCCTAGCGTTCCATTTTGGTTATGGCCTTTAATGGTTGTTGTGGAAGTAATAGGTATTATTTCAAAGCCTTTTGCTTTAATGGTACGTTTATTCGCAAACATTACAGCTGGTCACATTATCGTATTAAGTTTAATATCGTTAATCTTTATTTTCGAAACATTGGCTATTGCTCCAGTTTCAGTTGCATTCGTATTGTTTATGGATGTGTTAGAATTGCTGGTAGCGTTTTTACAGGCCTTTATTTTTACATTACTAACTGCCTTGTTTATT
The DNA here is from genome assembly GCF_003852395.1 of Pedobacter sp. KBW01. Classification (NCBI taxonomy): domain Bacteria; kingdom Pseudomonadati; phylum Bacteroidota; class Sphingobacteriia; order Sphingobacteriales; family Sphingobacteriaceae; genus Pedobacter; species Pedobacter sp. KBW01. The sequence goes on along the minus strand of NZ_QAJQ01000013.1, from coordinate 169,946 downwards.
GGTATGGCAGTAGAAGAACATCATTAATAGAAAACTATTTTTTACAAATTAATATAAATTAAATTAGTTATGGTAGGTTCAATCGCGGCAATTGGTGCCGGTTTAGCAGTAATCGGTGCAGGTATCGGTATCGGTCAAGTAGGTGGTAAAGCAATGGAAGGTATTGCTCGTCAACCAGAAGCTGCATCAAAAATTCAGACTGCAATGATTATCGCTGCTGCCCTTATTGAGGGTGCTGCTTTATTCGGTGTGGTAGTTGCATTATTAGGCTTAAACGGTTAATAATCACTGAAGAAATTAGGTAGGGTATTTAACGATTGGTTATTTACCCCACCTTATTAAAAAAGATTGTTTTTAAAAATTAGATAAAAAATGGAATTAGTAACCCCAAGCATAGGATTGGTTTTTTGGACTTCGTTAGCATTCATCTGCTTATTGATCTTACTTAGAAAATTTGCATGGAAACCGATTTTAGGTGCTATTCACGAACGTGAGCAAAGCATTGATGAGGCTTTAAACAAAGCTGAATTGGCAAAACAGGAAATGGCCCGTTTAACCAGCCAGAATCAGGATTTAATGCAACAGGCCCGTGCCGAACGCGACGAAATTTTGAAGGAAGCTAAAACCCTAAAAGATAGTATCTTAAACGAAGCTAAAAAACAAGCTCAGGTAGAAGGTGCTAAATTGATCGAGAAAGCTAAAATCGAAATCGAAAACCAAAAGAAAGCAGCTTTAGCAGAAGTTAAAGATCAGGTTTCTACTTTATCATTAGAAATTGCAGAACGTGTTTTACGTACTCAATTAGATGATAAAACTAAACAGGAAGCTTTAGTGGCTAACTTGTTAAAAGACGTTGAATTAAACTAGTTTTGAGAAAATAGATTTGAGATACTAGATATGAGATGTTAGATATGAGATAGGGTAATAGCTCTAAAATCTCAGATCTCAAATCTCAGGTCTCCCATCTCCGATCTCACACCTAAAAATATGTCAGAAATTAAAGTTGCAAGCAGATACGCCAAATCATTAATAGACCTAGCCGTTGAAAACAACGCTTTACAGGCCTCTTATAACGATATGGTTTTATTTGAAAAAGTGGTTGACGAGACCCCTGAACTGGAAGCGATATTAAATAACCCGATTGTACCTTTAGATAAAAAGACCGGTATTTTAAACGGTATCTTTGCTGATAAGGTAGGTGCCTTAACCATCACTTTTTTCAAAATTGTGGTTAACAAAGGCCGTTCGGCTATTTTATTTGCTACGGCAAAACAGTTTGTGCAACAATACAATCAGATTAAAGGTATCGTTACTGCTGATGTTACTTCTGCTACAGCTTTAAGCGCTGGAGCTAAAGAAGAGATTGTTGCCATTGTGAAAAAGGAATTAGGCGCTAATGAAGTAATCGTTAATGAAAAAATTAACGAGAAACTAATTGGTGGTTTTATATTAAAAGTTGGCGACAAACAATTTGATGCGAGTATTGCCAGCGGTTTAAGTAAACTTAAGAAAGAATTTGCGCAATAGCGCTAGCGCTAAGGGTTAGGCAAACGGCAGTAAACGCCAGGCGCCAAACGCTAAGCACAAAATAAAAATTGCGACAAGCGGATGGCGAATAAATGCCAGGCGCCATGCGCTAAGCACTAAACATTTATAAAAAGATATAAAGTAAAATTATGGTAGAGGTAAGACCAGACGAAGTATCGGCAATTATCAGACAGCAATTGGCGGGCTTCAAATCAGAAACCGAACTGGAAGAAGTTGGTACCGTGTTGCAAGTAGGCGACGGTATTGCCCGCGTTTACGGTTTAACTAAAGTTCAATCAGGAGAGTTGGTTGAATTTGCAAACGGACTTCAGGGTATCGTATTAAACCTTGAGGAAGATAACGTTGGTGTGGTACTTTTGGGTGCTTCAGACGAGATCAAAGAAGGTGATACCATTAAACGTACCAAAAAAATTGCCTCTATTAAAGTTGGTGAAGGTATGCTTGGCCGTGTAGTTAACACTTTAGGTGAGCCTTTAGATGGTAAAGGTCCGATTTTAGGTGAAACTTACGAGATGCCTTTAGAGCGTAAAGCACCAGGTGTAATTTACCGTCAGCCGGTAAATGAGCCTTTACAAACTGGTATTAAAGCAATCGATGCAATGATTCCAATCGGTCGTGGTCAACGTGAGTTAGTTATTGGCGATCGTCAGATTGGTAAAACTGCTGTTTGTATCGATACCATTATCAACCAAAAAGAATTTTATGAAGCAGGCCAGCCTGTGTTCTGTATTTACGTAGCTATTGGCCAGAAAAACTCTACTGTAGCTAACATTGTACGTACATTGGAAGAGAACGGTGCTTTACCATATACAGTTGTTGTTGCTGCTTCGGCTGCAGATCCTGCTCCAATGCAGTTTTATGCTCCGTTTGCAGGTGCTGCAATTGGTGAGTTTTTCCGCGATACTGGTAGACCAGCTTTAATTGTTTATGATGATTTATCTAAACAAGCTGTGGCTTACCGTGAGGTATCTTTATTACTTCGTCGTCCACCGGGCCGTGAGGCTTATCCAGGTGACGTTTTCTATTTACACAGTCGTTTGTTAGAAAGAGCTGCGAAAATCAACGCTAACGATGATATCGCTAAAAACATGAACGATTTACCTGAGTCGATCAGACACATCGTTAAAGGTGGTGGTTCATTAACAGCACTTCCAATTATCGAAACTCAGGCAGGTGACGTTTCTGCTTATATCCCGACTAACGTAATTTCGATTACTGATGGTCAGATCTTCTTAGAGTCGAACTTGTTCAACTCAGGTATCCGTCCGGCTATTAACGTAGGTATCTCGGTATCACGTGTAGGTGGTAATGCGCAAATCAAATCGATGAAAAAAGTTGCTGGTACTTTAAAGTTAGATCAGGCTCAATACCGCGAGTTAGAGGCTTTCTCTAAATTCGGTTCTGACTTAGATGCTGCAACTAAATCGGTACTTGATAAAGGTGCACGTAACGTGGAAATGTTGAAACAAGCGCAATTCTCTCCGTTCACTGTTGAGAAACAAGTTGCAATTGTTTACGCTGGTACTAAAAACTTAATGCGTAGCGTTCCGGTTAACAAAGTAAAAGAATTTGAAACTGAATTCTTAACTCAATTGGAACTGCGTCACCCTGAAACTTTATCGGCATTAAAAGCTGGTAAATTTGATGATAACATTACTGGTGTTTTAGATACAGTAGCAAAAGAGATTTCAAGTAAATATTAATAAGATTTGAGACATGAGTTTTGAGATTTGAGATTAGGACTTAACGTCTCAAATCTCATGTCTCAAAACTCACATCTAAATAAAGAATGGCTAATTTAAAAGAAGTAAGAAACCGGATTGCATCGGTACAGTCAACACAGCAAATCACCAAAGCTATGAAAATGGTTTCGGCGGCTAAGTTGAAACGTGCTACCAACGCAATTATCGCTTTACGTCCTTATGCAACTAAACTGAAAGAGATTTTAGGTAATCTGTCAGCAAGTTTAGAAGGCTCTTCATCACCTTTTATCCAGGAACGTGAGCCCAATAAGGTTTTAATTGTTACTGTATCATCAAACCGTGGTTTGGCAGGTGCTTTTAACATGAACGTAATTAAAGCGGCCAATAATTTAATTGCTGAGAAATATAGCGAACAGTTGAAAAACGGTAATGTAAGCATTATTTCTATCGGTAAAAAAACTCAGGATTTTTACGAGAAACGTAAATACAACGTTATCGGTAACAATAATGAAGTATTCTCTGCCTTAACTTTCGAAAACGTAACTAAAATTACGGATGCGATTATGGCAGGATTTGTTAAAGGTGAGTTTGATAAAGTAGAGGTGGTGTATAACCGTTTCAGAAATGCAGCTGTACAGTTTATCACTACCGAGCAGTTATTGCCTTTACCAAAAGCTGAACAGGCGGCAGAGCAAAAAGAAGAGAAGAAAACAACCAATGTTGATTATATCTTGGAGCCTTCTCAGGAAGAAATCGTTGAGCAGCTAATTCCTAAATCAATTAAAATCCAGTTGTACAAAGCAGTGCTAGATTCTCATGCATCTGAGCACGGTGCACGTATGACATCGATGGATAAAGCAACTGAGAATGCCGGTGAGTTATTGAAAGCGTTAAAACTTTCGTACAACCAGGCGCGCCAGGCAGCAATTACAACCGAGTTAACGGAGATTGTAAGTGGTGCAGCAGCATTGAATGGATAACATTATGTTTGAAGTTCAGCGTCCTTAGTTTGGAGCCTGAACAAGCAAAAAATATAAAACGCATTTCTTAATTGAGATGGGTTTTTTTGTTGGCCATAATTTTGTAAGTCAGCATTATTATGCCCTGAAAGGCCATTTAGCGAAGCATTTATTATTTTCTTACAAATGGTGTCAGATAAAACTTACTTTATTCGTTAAAGCAAAACAATGCGTACTTAAACATGCTAAAAATGAAGCCCATTCCTGTTAAGAAATGGGCTTTGTATTCTATGCTAAATGATTTAATTAGCTAACAGGCTTAAAATATTAGAAGTATAAGGATTCTGTATCTAATCTCAATCTTAAATAACCATTCTCAATTTTTTTAATGTTACTACCGTCTCCATGGTAAACAGAGGCGTTGAACTTAGCTTCAAGTAGGTATTTGCCTGATTTAAGCATTTGGAAATTTGTAATTTCAAATTTTGACTGGCTTTGTAGTTCTGCCTTAAGTGGAGCAAAATATAAAAGACTACTATATGAAAATGTTTGGAATCCATAATAATTTCCACTCAATTCTATGGCAATGCCATTCTGGGTATTTGTTTTTGAAAAATCTATAGCATATCTATGTTCTCCGATCGAGAACAAGTCAAGTTTGTTTAGCGGAACAAAAAATGCATTATTAGTTTCATTTTTTGTATATCTTTTTAAGAACATGATTGTTATCCCATTTTTACCGCCAGAGAATTTAAATGTTCGCCCGAACATTACTGCATCCTGATCTCCAGAGGAATACTCAACATAATTAACAACAGAGTCTAATTTCCTATTCGCTTTTGCATTTAGCATGCTTCTAACCGCTTTATCATTCAGAATAATTTTTTGACCTTCGATTATGTAGGAAATAGAATCTCCAAGTAATTCTAAGGAATTATTTTTTTCATCTATTGATTCTTTAATTGGCGATTCTTTTTTACAAGCAACAAAGAAAAATAAGATAATGGCAATGACCGAGAGCTTTTTATAATTCATGATAAATCAGATTTTGTTAGCATACTGCTAAAAATAAATAATTTATAGAACTAAAAAATTAAAAAAAGAATTACTACGACATATGATTTAATTGAATACTTCATTATTAGAGTTTATTATCTTTATATTATAATATTATAGTATGAAAAAACAAATACTGATTATCTTATCGCTCATCCCATTTATGGCTGCTGCCCAAAATCCTGCGCGTGATTATACCAATGCCGTGCTATGGCAACAAACATCGGGCGAATACCGAGCTTTATGCTTTCAGGCCTACAATTTTGCACATTTATCGCTAAAAGAGGCTGTATGGGCAGATACGAGCATCAAACCCAATTGCGTAATTGTGGATATTGATGAAACGGTGCTGGATAATTCAGCTTTTCAGGGGCATGAAATTAAAAAGGGTTTAAGTTATGCGCCAACCGATTGGACTGAGTGGACCAATTTAGCACAGGCCGATACTGTTCCGGGGGCACTGGCTTTTTTAAAGTTTGCTGAAAGCAAAAACATCGAAACTTTTTATGTAAGCAACCGCGATGAAAAGGATTATGGTGCAACTTTGAAAAATCTGCAGAAATTTGGTTTTCCATATGCTGATGATACACATTTGCTGGTTTCGAAAGGCACTTCTAACAAAGAGCCCCGAAGACAAAAAATAGCAGAAACGCATAACATTTTAATGCTCTGTGGCGATAATCTGAGCGATTTTTCGAATGTTTTTTACCGCGAAAATAAATATACAAACGAACAAGTGAACTTAAACCAGCAGCTTTTTGGTGTTAAATTTATAGTATTACCAAACCCTATGTATGGAGATTGGGAAAAGCCTTTGTATCAGGGTGAAAACCTATCAGACAAGGATAAAGCCAAACAACGTTTAGAACGATTAAAAAGTTACTAAGTTTATATAATTATTCAGCAATAAGTATTACTTTTGCTGCATCATAAAAATAAACATTATGGAGAACAACGAATTAAAGCACAATACAGAAAGTATGCAAACGGCTAACCAGCCAGGAATTTATAAATTAATGATTTTTGGTGTACTGGTTTGCATGGTGGGTACTTATGCGCGTTTCGCTTACGATTCATGGCAAGTATCATTGGCTTCTTGGATCGTTTTGTTTATCGGTGCAATTATCGCCATTAAAGGTGTATTCAAAATTTTAGATGCATAACATATTTTCTCTCTAAATAATAAAGCCTGTCTTGTTCATTCATGACAGGCTTTTTTGCTTTTATCCTTTTCAGAAAAAATATTTTTAAATTAAATCAGGCCTCAAAGTAGCAAATAGGTTAATTTTTGGCGTTAGCGAGAAACTCCGGGAACCCAACTCCCAATTATTCTGGGTTACCTTAAAGCAATTTTGGTATAAAGGGAAAACGCGGTATAAAAATAAAAGATGCCGCAACTTCACTGGCCAGAGAAGATAATTTCACACAAATGATTAACCCATTAGAACCACTAAATCATGAAAAGGATTATTATTGCTATGGCCGTAGCTGCATGTTTGTTCGGCTGCCAGAGTGCTGAAAAAAAATATGGATCAGTAGCCTCGACTGAGGAAATTAGTAGCGGAGAAAGTGCAGATAGCACCAGTACAGTTGCTCCCAAAATCATTAAAACTGCCGATATGCGGTTCCGCGTTAAAGATGTGCAGAATACCAAAGAAAAACTGAGTCAAACCGTCAAAGCACAGGGAGGCACTGTAGCGGAGTTCTCTATTCAGAGCGTTATCCAGGAAAGCCAGAAGGTTAAACAATCGATCGATTCGCTTAAAGAAATTACTTCATACCGTACCGAGGGTTACCTCGTAGCCAAAGTGCCATCAGAAAGGCTCGACGATTTTACCAATGCCATTGCTAAAATGGCGGTATTTGTCGATAACCAATCGATGAAAATGGACGACCAGAGTATTGCTTACCTGGCCAATAAACTCAAAGCCAACAACAGGGTAGAAGCTGTTGAGCGCATTAATAAAATGGCGACTAAAAAGAGCCCGAATGTAGAAACGTCGCTTTTTATCAAAGATGATTATGTTGACCGGAAAATTGAAAATCTGCTGATTGATAACCGCGTAAAATACAGTACCATTACACTCAATTTTTATCAGGATAATACGGTTAAAACCATGATTGTAGCAAATGATAATGTGTACGACTATAAACCGGGTTTCGCAGATCGTTTTTGGCTAGGCCTGGTAAACGGTTGGACTATTTTTAAAGAAATTATCCTTGCCCTTTCTAATTTATGGATGTTAATACTGGTTGGTGTTGCTGTATTTTTTGTAGCTAGGTACCTGATTAAAAAAAATAAGCTTGCAACTGATTTAGCTACTAAGAACCTGATAGATCGGGCCAGACAATAACTGTTATTTATAAGTCGTTCTCTAATGGTTCGTGTACTGCACGAACCATTTTAATTTATCTTTGGCGTAGGTGCCTAATTGTTTGTGTCTGCACAGACTATTTAAACTAACCTTTAAGCTTGCCTGTAGCCTTTTTTATTCCTGTAACCTTGGTTTTGTTGTCACTTACAAAAGATTCCCAGCCTGAGTAAGTTTTAGATTTGCCACCAGTGGTAATTTTTTGAAATGAATGGCAAACGGCGACGGCTAAACCATCTGTCGCATCTAAAAATTCGGGCGTTTCTTTAAAATTTAATAACCTTTGTAGCATGGCGGCAACCTGCTCTTTGGTAGCGTTTCCGCTGCCTGTAATCGATTGTTTGATCTTTCTGGGCGAATATTCTGTTACCGATATATTTCTGGATAAGGCAGCAGCAATAGCAGTTCCCTGTGCACGGCCCAATTTTAGCAATACCTGGATATTCTTGCCATAAAAAGGCGCCTCAATTGCAAGTACATCTGGTTTATACTGATCAATTAAAACAACGGTTTTTTCGAAAATGCGTTGAAGTTTAAGAAAAGGATCGTCGAGATGGGTCATTTTTACCACCCCCAAACTAATCAGCTCTGTTTTATTTCCCTTTTCTAAAATAACACCATAGCCCATCACCGCAGTGCCCGGGTCGATGCCCATAATAATCCGTTCCTTTTTTTCGTTCAACATTACAGCAATATTAAGCATATTTGCAATCTAAAAAGACAAGTTTGACAGGCAAGCACAAAAAAATATTATCACTGCTTATTAAAGCGGCCATTGTGCTGTTTGCCTTTTGGTTTATTTACCACAAGCTTGTTGCCAATAAAAACCTGAGCGATTTCGGTACCCTGCTAAAAGATATCGATCAGCTCGAGATTACTGCAGTAATTGGACTGGTAGTGCTCCTGATGTTTGTAAACTGGCTGCTGGAGGCGGCAAAGTGGAAATACTTAATGAGCCACATCGAAGCCATAAGTTTTTACCGCGCCATTGAATCTGTTTTTTGTGGTTTAACAATGGCTATTTTTACCCCAAACCGTTTGGGTGAATATGGAGGCAGGGTGTTCTTCCTTTCACCTAAAAGGCGGATTGTAGGCGTGGTAGCCATGAGCGTTGGCAGCATAGGGCAGCTGGTACTAACCAATGTTTTTGGGGCAATTGCTGCCTGTTTTTTCATCTACCGCTTTATTCCGATCGATCGTATACTGTTTATTGCTGTGGTTTTTCTTGCCGTATTCTTCTGTCTGTTTTTTATTGTTTTCTATTTCAATATCAAATGGTTAAATGGTATCCTGCTATCCTTTAAGTTTACCCGCAAATACAAAAAGTTTTACAGTATTTTAGGCCGGTACCGCAGAAAAGAACTGTTACGTATTATTGGTTATTGCATGGCCCGGTATCTGGTTTTCAGTTCGCAATATTTTATTTTGTTTATCTGGTTAATACCCGGTTTGCATTATGCCGATATTGTAATGATGACTTGCTTGTTGTTCCTGGTCCAATCGGCTTTACCTTCGTTAGATTTGTTCGATGTAGGCGTCAGAAGTGTTACCGCTGTCGAATTGTTTAAGCATGTAAGCGATCAGCATGTTGCTGTTATTGCATGTACAGCAAGTATCTGGCTCATAAATATTATAATTCCTGCTATATTAGGTGCTTATTTCGTTTTTAAACTCAACTTTTTTGGAAATCTTAAATCTAATTAGTCTATTATCCGCTGCATTAACGCTCATTTATGCTTTTCTGGTGCTTAGTTTTATCAGGGGGTGGCATAATTTAACTTATTTTATTCCCGAAAAGTCGGATCCACAAACCAAGGTTTCGATTATTGTAGCTGCTCGTGATGAGGAAGCTAATATTAATAAAACGATCGATGATTTGATTGCCCAGACATATCCAAAGGTGTTAACCGAAATTATCATCATCGACGATCATTCTACCGACCGTACTACAGAAATTGTACTGAGTTATGCCGGCAAAAATGTAAGGCTGATTAAACTTAACGAGGATAGGGCCTTAAATTCATATAAAAAGAAAGCCATACAAACGGCAATAGGTACCTGTGCCGGCGATTTAATTGTAACTACCGATGCCGATTGTAGAATAGGCGAAAACTGGCTGGCAACGATTGTACAATTGTTTGAGCAGAAAAAGTATAAAATGATTTCCTCTCCGGTGGCCTATTTCCAGGAAAAGAGCTTTTTTGAAAGGTTGCAATCACTTGAGTTTTTATATCTGATTGGTTTGGGGGCATCAACCATTGGTAATAAACAACCTTCTACCTGTAATGGTGCAAACCTGGCTTACGAGAAAACAACTTTTTATGAGGTTGGCGGTTTTCAGGGGATTGATGATTTGGCTTCGGGCGACGATGAATTGTTGTTGCACAAAATTGCCGCAAAATATCCCGATCGCATTGGTTTCCTTAAAAACAGGGATGCTATCGTATACACGCACGCCAAAGAAAATTTAAGCACTTTTATTCAACAGCGCCGACGTTGGGCTTCAAAAAGTACGCGGTATAAAAATAAAGGAATTATTGTGCTGGGCGTACTTATCTGGATTTTCAACCTCAGCATACTTTCAAACTTTATTACCGGATTGTTTATCCCTGGTTTTTTAACCATCACATTTTATCAATTGTTGGTTAAAATGGTTTTGGAAAGCTTATTTTTATGGGATGTAACAGGCTTTGCAAAAAGGCGGAGTTTGCTCATTTTAATTCCGGTGTTAAATGTGTTACACATTTTATATATGGTGTACATAGGCATTGCCGGAAACAGCGGAAAATATAATTGGAAAGGCAGAATGGTTAGATAATGGATAACAGCCCGTCAAAAAAAGTATGGTTAAAGTTTAAGCGGAATAAGTTTGCCTTTGCCGGACTGATTTTCATCTTACTGCTGATGGTGATGGGCATTTCGGGCTATTTGATTATGCCCGATGATTCTCCGGATGCGAACGTACAAACCTTACAGTTAAATAAAAAACAACCCGGAAGCTCCTTTACTTTTCTCATTACAGGTAGAAATCCAAAGGTAGAAAAGGTTAGTTTTTTCGAAAGAATGCTGTTTGGCCAAACACCAACTTTTAAAAGTATTCCAATTACGGGGTATAAAATAGCTGGGCAAACCGTTTTTGTTGAGGAGTATATCGGCGATGATGAAAAAGCAAAGGTAACCCAATACGCGCTGAGTGATTTATGCCCAGATTGTATTTTACCATCTAAAGTGGGTACACCACTATCTCTATTCGAAAAAAATAATATTTACAAGAAGACTTATATTTTAGGAACGGATATTTATGGCCGCGATTTACTAAGCCGGGTAATTTTAGGTATTCGCGTTTCGCTATCAGTGGGCTTAATGGCAGTACTCATCTCACTTTTTATTGGTGTGAGTTTGGGCGCTATAGCGGGCTATTTTGGCGGGCGCATTGATGCATCCATTAGTTGGTTTATGAATGTGGTGTGGTCTTTACCTTCACTTTTGCTGGTTATTGCTATATCTTTTGCTCTGGGGAAAGGTTTCTGGCAAATTTTTATCGCCGTTGGTTTATCCACTTGGGTAGATGTTGCCCGATTAGTACGCGGGCAGGTTATGGCGCTAAAAGAAGTTGAGTTTGTAGAGGCTGCAAGGGCGTTGGGTTTTAGTACCAGCAAAATCATTATCAAACATATATTACCCAATATAGCCGGTCCTATTTTGGTCGTCGCTTCATCTAATTTCGCCTCGGCAATATTACTAGAAACCGGTTTAAGCTTTTTGGGTTTTGGAGCGCAACCCCCCATGCCAAGCTGGGGTAGTATGATTAAAGAGCACTATGGTTATATTATTATGGATGCAGCGTACCTGGCCATTTTGCCGGGGTTAGCCATTATGTTTACGGTTTATGCCTTTAATGTGCTGGCTATAGGCCTGCGCGATGCTTTTGATGTTAAAGGTCAGAATGTATCTGTTTAACCCTAAAATATATAAGAAAAAGCTATGTTGAGCCTGTCGAAAGATTAGCTTAATGGTATATTAAAGCGTTTCGATTGGCTCAACATGACAAACTTATATCTCCGGTTACACTAACAATCCTTTAAGCTGTTGCGCTAAGCGTATTGCCCGAAACCGTTAATGCATAAACTTTTAATGCACTTGTAGTACCACCATCGTTGGGTTGGGCTAAAATGCTTCCCGTTGTGGTGTATCTCGAACTATGCAAAGCGCATTGTATATAATTGCTGGCCTGAATAAAGCTCAATGCACCGCCCTGGTGTGGGCAGGCCGCTTGCGTAGCCACAAATGAAGTAGATGCATTTCCGCTTGCTGTTCTGATAAACAGGATGCCGCTTACCACAAGTGATGCGCCTACGGTGAGCAACTGTGTAGTTAGGTCAACACTGGCTGTTGTCCCGGGAGGAACCCCGCCACCATTTGGTTTGCTGGGTTCGGGCGAATCGCTCTTTTTACCACAGGCAGAAAAGCAGGCTCCGGTGCATACCATAGCAACACCCAAGCCTAAAGATTTGATAAATTCGTTACGTTCCATAATTTTTTCAGTTAGTTTATTTTAGATTAACAATGTTTATCAGTGGTATTGAAATTACTGAGCTTTCTCTTTTTTCTTATCGAATGAGAACCTGCGTGCAATACTAAAGCCCCATCGATATTGGCCTTTGGTCCATGAAGTATTGGTGTCGCTTATAAACTGCGATTCCTGTATGGCCGTTGCATTGGTGAAATTGAGGTGGAAAATATGCCCGCCGGTTTCGAATTCTAAACCTGCACCCAGTGTATTGTAATATTTGTTGCCCCATAGATTTTCGAGGTAAGCCTTTTTGGTATCATCTCTAAACGGTAAGGTATAATCGGCTACAAATGCCATGCGTTTGGTGATTTTAATACGACCACCTACCGAGATGGCTAATAGATCGTTCTGATCTCCAAAAACGGTAAAATTCCGGTGTATATATGACGGCATGATTAACATCGAAAAACTGGGACTGAACTTACGCGCAATTACACCTTGCACTACGTAGACAAGCCGGTCTTGAAAGTCGCTGAACGCAATAGCCGAAGTAGGATCGGTACTGGCTTTTACTGCCGATACAGTGGTACTACCAAAAAGCGTAATGCTTACCGGTATTTTTTCATCGTTGGTTTGTCTTAGCAATCTGTATTTAAGATTGCCCTCATATAACTGAGTAGCCGGACCGGCACCTTTTGCCCTAGCAATGCCAACAGAAAGGTCGTCGCTGATTCCATATTCAAAACCAATGCGGATATCGGTAGATTGATCCAATCCAAAGAAATTTTTAATGCCTCCGCTTTGACCTGCAATATCACCAAAGCGGTGATCTACCCTAAAATCGAGCTCGTTTTTAAATATGGTTTCGTTGGTTTGGATGTTAATCAACTTAGGCGATTTAAAAGTTGCGCTCACCCTGGTTTTTGTTGCTGGCATTTGCAATGCTTTTTCTAACGAATCTTGTGCAAAGACTGTTGAAGATAGGCCCAGGCCCATGATTAATAGTGTGCTGTAAATTTTCATCATGACTTAATTTTTTGTAGGATAAACGGCATTGATTTTGACATCAACTACTTCTGCAATTTTTGCAATTACAATTGTTGGTATTTTGATTTTGTGATCTTCGAGTTTAACCTTAAAAGCTGCATTTGCGGTAACAGCATCGGAGGTAACCGTAATTTTAGCCTGGGTTTGGTAGGTTTTGGTTACACCATGTATCTGTAAATTACCTTTTACCACTACATTGTATGTTCCTAGTTTAGAAAAGTCAACAGGGTCAATTATTTTTCCTTTAAATTCGGAAGTCGGGTAGGTATCACTCTCCATGTAATTCTCGTTAAAATGTTCCTGCATCAGTTTCTTTTTAAACTGGAAACTGTTGTTATTAATTTTAAAGATTATTTCACCGGTTTTAATATTGATGCCCGAAACCGCTGTTTTGCTAATCGCATCAATATCTTCCATTGGTGCTTTAGAGAAGAATGAAATGATTGCATCTTTGCTGATAAGCATTTGTGCATGTACGGCTGCAAAAGCAGAAACCAGAATAAGCGTGATCAGTAGTTTTTTCATGGCTTTTAATATTTAGTTTGCTGGCATTCCTCTATCGTACCAGGCGGTTAATAATTGCTTTTCTCTTGCTGTTAAGCTGCCGCCCACTGGCATGGTCATGGTTACAAGAGTGTTCGTTTTTACCCGGGGGTCAGCAATAACAGATTGAATTCCACTAAAGGCCCAGGATCCCCGTTGGACGCCGCCGGGGCCATGGCAGTTATTGCATTTTGTCGTTAAAAGAGCTCCTACGTAATTGTTATAGCTTACATTGTCGGTAGTTACGCCGTTTGGATTACTTTCAGTAAGCTCATCGGCTTGTTTCTTGGAGCAGGCAAAAAGCGTTAAATAGAACGCAGTAATGCATAAGTAAAGGGTTATTTTTCTCATAGTAATGATTTAGCAAGTAATCAATCTGTTTTCTTCGTCATGCCTCAATCAATTGGTTATTGATTAAAGCTGCTATAAGCGGAAGCTTCAATTACCGGATAAAGGGTTAATGGCACGTTTTGTTAATTAAGTTTCTTAATTGCATTACGGCGAGGATTTTGGAAAGGTTGCCCTAAACCCATATTTTTTGCAAAAAAAAAGTCCCCGATCGCTTTTATACGTCGGGGACTTCATCAAGAATGTTTTTTGTTTAGCCTATCTCCAGGTTTTATACTGGTTAATCAATCCGTTGGTAGAACTGTCATGGCTCGAAACTTTTTCATTTCCGTTTAGTTCAGGAAGGATTTTCTTGGCCAGTTGTTTACCCAGCTCAACTCCCCACTGATCGAAACTAAAGATGTTCCAGATAATGCCTTGTACAAATATTTTATGTTCGTAAATGGCAACTAAGCTACCTAAAGTATAAGGAGTTACTTTTTTTAATAAAATAGAGTTGGTTGGACGGTTACCTTCGAAAACTTTAAAAGGAGCAATTTTTTGGATCTCCGCTTCCGATTTACCTTCTTTTTTAAGCTCTGCAATAACTTCTTCTTCGGTTTTACCATTCATTAAAGCTTCTGTTTGTGCAAAAAAGTTAGATAAAAGGATCGGGTGATGATCACCAAGCGGATTTAAACTCTGTGCTGGTGCAATAAAATCGGCAGGGATAATCCGGGTGCCCTGGTGTATTAACTGGTAAAAAGCATGCTGACCGTTTGTACCTGGTTCGCCCCAGATAATTGGCCCGGTTTCATAATCCACTTCATTACCGTTTCTATCTACATGTTTACCGTTACTTTCCATATCGCCTTGCTGAAAGTAAGCTGCAAAACGGTGCATATATTGGTCGTAAGGTAAAATAACCTGTGTTTCGGCATTGTAAAAATTAATGTACCAAACGCCTAGTAATCCTAATATTACAGGCAAATTGCTTTCAAATTCGGCGTTTTTGAAATGATTATCGGCTGCATGTGCACCAGCAAGCAATTGTTTAAAATTATCGAAACCGATGCTCAATGAGATAGATAAACCAATGGCACTCCATAAAGAATAACGGCCGCCTACCCAATCCCAAAACTCGAACATGTTTGCGGTATCGATACCAAAAGCAGCTACATCTTTTGCATTGGTTGATAATGCTGCAAAGTGTTTGGCAATATCGCCTTCTTTAGCACCTTTTTCTAAAAACCAGGTACGTGCAGAATGTGCATTGGTCATGGTTTCTTGTGTGGTAAATGTTTTAGAAGCTACCAGGAATAAAGTAGTTTCGGCATTTAAACCAGCTAAAGTTTCGGCAATGTGTGTACCATCAATATTAGAAACAAAGTGAATATTTAGATGGTTTTTATAATGTTTTAAAGCTTCGGTAACCATTACAGGACCCAAATCTGAACCACCAATACCAATGTTTACAATATCGGTAATGGCTTTGCCGGTATAACCTTTCCATTCGCCGCTAATGATGCTGTTGCTAAATTTTTCCATTTTAGCCAGTACTGCATTAACATCGGGCATTACGTCTTTACCATCAACCAAAATTGGAGTGTTGCTCAGGTTACGTAAAGCAATGTGAAGTACCGAACGGTCTTCTGTTTCATTGATTTTATCGCCATTGTACATCGATTTAATGGCTTCATCGAGTTTACATTCGCGTGCTAATTGGATTAATAGTGCTAATGTTTTGTCGCTAATGCGGTTTTTACTGTAATCGAGTAAAATATCCTCAAAAAAAACAGAAAATTTATTGAAACGATCTGCATCTTCAGCAAAAAGATCTTTAATGCTTTTCTGATTAATATCTATAAAATGATCGGCTAAGTATTTGTAGGCCTCAGTTTCTGTGAAATTTACTTTAGGTAACATAATCTTGGGTTTTTTGTAAAAGTAATAAAGCAAAAATTTAAAATCGTCTTTTTAATGTTCAAAAATCATTAAGAATTTTAAATCTCAAATAAAGCGTGTAACTTTAATATCAACGTCCCTGTTAACTAACTATCTATTGTTTTACCATTAACTCTACCATTATGTTAGAAAATTTAAATGAAATGGTACGTGAAAACGTACAGGAAAGCGTTGTAAACAATGCCGCTATTCCGAATGAAAAAAATGAAGCGGTTATTCAGGCTGCTTCGGGTTCTATTTTTGATACTTTGAAAGATCAGCTATCATCAGGCAATATTGGTGCGATTACCGATATTTTTAACGGAAATAAGGCCGAAGGAACTCAGGTAGCCGAACAGGCCTCAGGTAGTTTTATAGATAAATTAAGCGGATTGGGCATTAACGCCGATACTGCAAAATCTTTAGCTGCGAGTATTATCCCTGGCCTGATTGCTAAGTTTACCCAAAAAACAAACGATCCAAACGATAGTTCATTTAACCTTAAAGATGTTTTGGGCAGTTTAGGAGGCGATGATGGCAAATTTGATGTGAGTGATGTGATTGGCATGTTTGGCGGTGGGCAGGCTCAGCAGCCCGGACAAGCCAATTCTGCTGATGGTGGCGGTGGTATTATGGATAAGCTAAAAGGCATGTTTAACTAAATTATAGAAAGTTTAAGGGCCATCCGAAGGGATGGCTTTTTTTATTAAATTTGAAATTGAAAATTTACGTTTCTCATGATTAAGAAGATATTTTTCGTTTTTGGATTAGCCTTAATAGCTCAACTTATTGTTGCATGTGTAAATTGCAATTGTCCGCCAACCAGAACAGTTTATTTTACCAATAAAGGGCTTTCACTAAAAAATATGGATTTGTCTTTGCCACAGCCCATGATTACCAGTGCAGGGACAATTTCCGGTGCTAATTATGGTATTCAGGTTTTGTTGCAAACAGCGTTGTTAACAATGAGCAAGCAGCACACAACCTGGGGATTAATGCAATCTGCCTACGCTTGCAGTTGCAATGAAGATGACTTTATAAGTAAGGAGGACATTTTATCACTAAAAATAGTTTCAAATAACGATTTCGACGCCAGTCATCCAAAAAATACCGATCTTAGTTTGTATTTCAAAGCAAGAAAAGGCGCTACTATAATTCCAATTGCTGATTATATTAAAATTTCCAATGATCTAAATTATGACACCATGTATGCTTTTTATGAGGGTATTTTTTTACAGGTAACACCAAATCTTAATAAGAAACATAAATTTAAACTTACAATTACCTTATCGGACGGTAGAATTTTGGAAGCGGAAACACCTGAAGTTGAATTGATTTAATGTTTTTCGTTAAATCATTTGATGGGGAATAGTTTGCCTTCAGTTTCGTTTTAAACGGCTCTTTTGAGGGCGATTACCTTCTTTAACTTATTGATCTTTATACTTAAACAAACTCCTTACATGAAAAAGATATACCTGATTGTTTTTTCACTAATTTCTATCCCTTCTTTTGCGCAGAAACCAGAAATAAGATCAACAGTTGCTAAAAAAGCTGATGGGCTTGAGCAGAAAGTGATAAACTGGCGACGTGATTTTCATGAACACCCTGAACTGGGCAATATGGAAGTACGAACAGCAGGTATTATTGCTAAACATCTGGAGTCTTTAGGCATTAAAGTAACAACTGGCATAGCCAAAACCGGTGTGGTGGGTATTTTGAAAGGCGGAAAACCAGGCCCGGTTGTAGCACTAAGGGCCGATATGGATGGGCTGCCTGTTACCGAACGGGTGGATGTACCTTTTGCATCAAAAGTGAAAACACAATATAACGGACAAGAGGTAGGCGTAATGCATGCCTGTGGGCACGACAGTCACATGGCTATTTTAATGGGTGTTGCCGAGGTTTTAGCTGGTATGCAAAAAGATATTCAGGGAACAGTGAAATTTATATTTCAGCCCGCAGAAGAGGGCGTACCCGAGGGAGATGAAGGAGGGGCAGCTCTAATGATTAAAGAAGGAGTTTTAGAAAGTCCAAAGGTGGATGTAATATTTGGTTTGCACATCAATTCGCAGACTGAAGTGGGTGATGTAACTTACCGCCCAGGTGGAACCATGGCCGCTGTAAACGATATGAAAATTACAGTTACGGGTAGGCAGGCGCATGGTGCATACCCATGGAGCAGTATCGACCCCGTGGTAATTTCGGCACAGATTATCAACAATCTGCAAACCATTGTAAGCCGCAATTTAAATGTTACCGAAAACCCAGGTGTAGTTACCATAGGTGCTATTAATGGCGGCTTACGCTCGAATATTATACCCGAAAAGGTAGAAATGCTGGGTACAGTGCGTAATTTCAGCAAAGAGGATGAAGCAATGTTTATTGAGCGGATTAAAACCATTGCTACTAAAACAGCTGAGGCTGGTGGGGCAACTGCTGTAGTAAAGATTCCTTATAGTAACCATTATCCGGTTACTTTTAATAACATCGCACTTACCGAAAAAATGCTACCAAGTATGCAGTTAACCGCAGGTAAAGAGCATGTAAAGTTGAAGCCACCTGTTACAGGTGCCGAAGATTTTTCTTTCTTTCAAGAAAAAGTACCGGGCTTGTTTGTGTTTTTAGGAGGTATGCCTAAAGGGAAAGATCCCTTAAAGGCGCCATCGCACCATACCCCTGATTTTTATCTCGATGAAAGTGGTTTTGTTTTAGGGGTAAAGTTGCTGGCTAACCTTACGCTTGATTATATGGGAATGAAGAAGTAGGAGGTTCATTAGTAACTGCAAACTGCATAGGGGTTAATCGGTTAATTGTTTAAACTGGTTAACTTGTTTCAAATGTTAAACACTTAACGTGATCGTCCTTTCGAGCGGAGTGCAACGCAATCGAGAAATCTGATTATAGAGAATCTCTAGCCATAACCTATCATTGGCAATTGCAAACTACTTTATCATTGTTTCATTATTAAATTGTCCAATTGTTACTTGCATATACCTAACAATTCAACAATGAAGCCATATAGCAATCTTTTACTACAAAAGAGAGATTAAAAAGTTGCTATATTTGTTTCATGACCAAAGAACAGATTCAGGATTTAAGGGACAGAGTAACGTCTCTAAGGAGGTATCTTTGACGTTGATGAGCTACTTTACGCCATTCGCGAAGAAGAAAAATTAACCATGGCGCCCGATTTCTGGGACGACCCTAAAAAAGCAGAGAAAATTCTGGCCGAAATAAGTGCAAAGAAAAAGTGGACTGACGGCTTTAACCAAACCCATAATGCGGTTGAGGATGGAGCGGTGATGTTCGATTTTTTCCAATCCGGAGATGCTTCGGAAGCCGAAATGAAAGACCAGTTCGAAATCAGTAAACAAGCTGTAGAAGATCTTGAACTTAAAAATATGCTGCGCAGTAAAGAAGATCAACTTTCGGCTGTAATGCAAATTACTGCTGGAGCCGGTGGTACTGAAAGTTGCGATTGGGCTTATATGCTGATGCGGATGTACCTGATGTGGGGTGAGAAAAACGGCTACAAAATTACCGAACAGGATAGTCAGGAAGGGGAGATTGCGGGTATTAAATCGGTAACACTTCAGTTTGATGGCGATTTCTCTTATGGCTACCTAAAAGGCGAAAACGGGGTTCACCGTTTGGTGCGGATATCTCCTTTCGATTCGAATGCGCGAAGACATACTTCGTTTGCATCAGTATATGTTTATCCCCTGGTTGATGATACCATCCAGATTGACATTAACCCGGCCGATATTGAGTTTGAAACCTTTAGGGCTGGTGGTGCCGGCGGACAAAATGTAAACAAGGTTGAAACTGCAGTACGTTTATACCACAAACCATCGGGCATTATTATTAAAAACCAGGAGTCTAGATCGCAGCTGCAGAATAAAGAAAATGCCATCCGCTTGCTTAAATCGCAGTTGTTCGAAATCGAAGAAAGAAAGCGTAACGAAGCTATAGCTGCCGTAGAAGGATCGAAGAAAAAGATAGAATGGGGCTCACAGATTAGGAGTTATGTTTTAGACGACAGGCGTGTGAAAGATCACCGTACCAATTATCAGACTTCAAATCCCGATGCGGTTTTAAATGGCGATATCAACGACTTTTTGAAAGCATATTTAATGGAGTTTTAATCGGATGAAAATTACTAATACTGAGATTTTATAATAATCGTATTAAGCCAGATCACTTACTATGAATATAAACATTGAAGATAATAATGTTAAGCAAAATATGCTTGAAGCAAGCCAACTGGTCTGGCGTGTCCACGGAAGAAAACTTTTAATTATTTCGTTGATATTTTTTGTCTTAGGTATTGTTTTTTATGGGTATTTCTACAATATGATTAAAAATACGCCAACAACCCAAGATTTGGACAGGGAAATTGATCTGGAAATATTATTTATCTGTTGGATGATATCCCTATTGTTTTTAATTAGATTTTTTAGAGTTAAACGTAATTTTTTTACCACGGTAAAGCGTGATTTAAATCAGGCTTTTAATCAGTCAAGCACCCGAAAAATTATCATTACTGATGAAGGAGTTGAAGGCATAACAGAGCATTACAGGTCATTTGCTAAATGGGAGATCATTACTAAGTTTAAAGTTTATGACAAATACATTAGCATCACAAATTTATTGAATCCCTCACCGTTTTTTATCCCAATCCATTTAATGGCTGAAGAGGAATATAAATCGCTATTGTTTTATCTTAGATCTACAAAAAAAGAAACCAAATAGATATGAAATTTAGTTTAACCCTGATAATTCTAGCCATTTTAGTGATTGATGTGAAAGCACAAGAAGTAATTCCTTTGTACACGGGCGATATTCCGGGTGCAAAAACTACACCGGCAACCTATGCCGAGCATACCGAAGTACGCAGCAATGGTACGCTAAGCATTACCAAAGTATCGGTACCTACCATGACAGTTTTTGTAGCTCCAAAAGAAATTGCAACCGGAACAGCTGTAATTATTTGCCCGGGCGGTGGTTACGGCGCTTTGGCTTTTAGTCATGAAGGAACCGATGTAGCCAAACGTTTTAATGCCATTGGTGTAACGGCTTTTGTATTGAAGTACCGTTTGCCGAGTGATGAAATTATGGTTGATAAAACCTATGGGCCACTACAGGATGCACAACAGGCCATTTACCTGGTAAAGAAAAATGCGAAAAAGTACGGAATTAAAGTCAGTAAGGTGGGGATAATGGGTTTTTCGGCTGGCGGACATTTTGCTTCTACGCTGGTAGCTCATTATAACGATCTTAAAATTGCCAATCCTGAAAAATTAAATTTAAAGCCCAGCTTTGCTGCCCTGATTTATCCGGTTATCAGCTTTGAGGAATCGGTGCATACAGGGACTATGAAAAACCTGTTAGGTGCTAATCCTAGTGATAATTTAAAGCACTATTTCTCGGCTAATAGGCATGTAAATAAGAAAACACCTCCGGTTTTCTTTGTGCATGCAAAAGATGATAAAACCGTTCCCTATGCCAATAGTGTTTTAATGAACGAAGCATTAAAGCAAAATAATGTCGATACCGACATTTATTTATACGAAAATGGTGGACACGGGTTTGGACTGATCAATAAAACTTCGGATGTAGATTGGTTTAACCTGTTGAGTAGCTGGATGAAGAAAGAGAAATTTTAATATCTTTGCTGATATTTTAACCTCTTAATTTAAAACACCATGCAAAAAACGGTGAAATACCTGATGGTATCTCTGATTGCTATTCTCGCTATAGCAAGTTGTAAAAAAGAAATTGACTGGAATGCCTTTCCCGATCCGAATGGAGGAAATGGTTGTAAACTTGCTACTTTAAAGGCTGATGTAGATTTTTTAGGAAGTTATACCATTGCATTTAACTACGATGCTCAGGGCCGGATTTCAAAGCTAACCAGCGGTGCTGAAACCAATACCTATGTTTACACTACCAATAAAATTACAGCTACTGATGAAACTGGTCAGGTGGCAGAAATTGTGCTCGAGAACGGAAGAGCGGTTTCAAGCGGTAGCGATGGTATAATTACTATTGGCGGGGTTTCTTATGATTATACCCGGAAATATACGTATAATGCCGAAGGCTACCTGATTCAGGTAAAAAACTATTTAAATAACGAATTAAGTACAACCGATAACTTAGCTTATGCAAATGGCAATTTGGTAAGTGCTGTTTCAATTGCTGCTCATGGCGGTTATAAGGAAACAATAACCTACAGCTACTCGAACGATATAGCTATGAATGTTTACGAAATATCCGATCCCCTTTCGTACCACGTTGATTATTTTCCGGGTGGATATTTTGGTAAGCAATCTAAAAACGTATTGATTAAAAGTGTATCAAAAACAATCGATCAGGATGGAGATCCTTTTAACGATGAAACCTTAGCCTATACTTATCAATACGATTCTAAAGGAAATGCTACTTCTTTAAACTATACCAATACCTCTACATTTTATCCTTCTGGTGGCCCGGCAGAGACGGAAACATACAAAGGGAAATTTATTTTAGATTATACCTGTAAATAAAAACCATGCATGATATTAAAGGCCTGATCATATTTTATGTTCGGGCCTTTGATTTTTATAGGCACTGTGTTAAATGAATAGATTAAGCTCAGCGCTAAGTAGGTTGATAACAAGTACAACTTAAAAGCTGCCGATTCTATAACCAGCAAAAACGCTCATTTTACCACTCTATTTTTACGATTTAACCCCTCATTTTTTAGTAGTAGTCTGTATAGATTTGCTTACAAGTACGTCGGTGGTAACGCTGATGCATTGCAAATGATCTAACCAAATTACTTAATTAAAGTACAAGCTGGTTTATAGTTGTTGGCTATAAATAGTGCTGTATTTCAGATTTTTATATGGTTATAGATCATGAACTAGTCTTTACAATTAACCAAATATTTACCTAATTCAAAAAAAATGAGAAAAGAAACAATGAAATGGTGCCTGCTATTGGCATGCCTGCTTACCGCG
Organism: Pedobacter sp. KBW01; assembly: GCF_003852395.1. Taxonomy (NCBI): domain Bacteria; kingdom Pseudomonadati; phylum Bacteroidota; class Sphingobacteriia; order Sphingobacteriales; family Sphingobacteriaceae; genus Pedobacter; species Pedobacter sp. KBW01. Next base: position 146,933 of record NZ_QAJQ01000013.1, on the reverse strand, counting down.
CTTTCATCCTGTAAAAAAGATAAGGCAGAAGTTCAACCAGAAAAAGCTCAGGTAAAAGCCTGGGAAACCTTAATTGATGGCAATTCTTTCGCCAGTTATGCTAATTTTGAGGCACAATGGAATTACAACTATCCCTGGGGTACCGATCATAACGGTTCGGCGCGCATGGTGGGCAGTACTTCAAACCATAATCAGATTTCGTTAAGTGGTGGTGTACTCACCATCAAGGCTACCCGCTTAGCCAGCTCTCCTGGTAATAGTACTGCTAACGGCTTTACCAATGTAGCTATCTGGTACAATTCGGGTGCCTGCCACGCCAAGCAACAGGTGGTAATTAACGATCAGTTTCCGAGTTATACCATATCTGGCGATTTTGCAGTACCAACTGTAAAAGGTACCTGGCCCGCTTTTTGGATTACAGGCGTTAACTCCTGGCCTCCTGAAAGCGATATTATGGAGTTTAAAGGGAGTAATACCAATTGGCAGAACACTTACGATGGTGGCTGGGAAAACAAACTTACTGCTGTTTCTAATGCGGGCTCTTACCACAATTACAAATGCTGGTATAACAAAGTGAGCGCAACTGATGTAGACTGCCATTATTACATTGATAATGTTTGGGTAGCCAAGCATACCATGAGCAACTCGGTAAATAAACCGATGTGGTTAATCATCAACATGCAAATGGAGGGCGATAGCGGGTCGCCAGGTCCGGGTGGTAATACCTTATATACCGCAAAAAATATTTACCTGGGCAGGGAAAGAGCCTTTTAATTTACTAAGTGAAAATTTATTTAGGGAGGAAGCTTTTAAGTTTCCTCCTTTGTTCCACAAAATCGAAATGAAAAACTGGTCAATTGTTTTTTGGTTTTTGCTGTCTGGTACTTTACTGATACAGTGTAAAAAGGATGAGGTCATTCAGCCAGGAAATGAGGTTATTCTGCTGGTTGATAAAATTAACTTATTGAGGCAAAGTGGTTGTAATTGTGGAGTAGAATACATGCCTCCTGTACCCAATCTGGCTATCAATAACCAATTGCAAAATGCTGCGGTAGCACATGCAAAAGATATGGCACAGAGAAACTATTTTGATCACCTGTCTCCAGAAGGCGTAAGCCCCGATGAAAGAGCGGTAAGTGCTGGCTATAAAGGTAATTTCATCGCTGAAAATTTAGCCAAAGGTTATAGTAGGACAGATGAGGTTGTAGCCGCATGGAAAAACAGCGTAAGCCATTGTAAAGCCATGATGGATGCCAAAAGTAAGGAAGCAGGGGCAGGCATGGCACAAAATTATTGGATAGTAACTTTTGGTGCTTCGCGCTAGCGGGCTAATGTTGAATTATAGAATGATTGGAGGATTGAATGATGGAAGGATTGAATTTTGAATATTTAGATTTTCTCATTCAAAACTCAATCATTCAAAATTTGAGACTTAGATCCCTTTTATCGTTTTATCAATAATATCAAGCAAACCATTGCTATAAGCATCATCGGTAAGCTCCCAGAACATAATGCCATTTAATTTTTTATCGATTACATATCTGGTTTTTAAATCAATCGATTTGGGATCGTCAAAAGTAACCAGTTGCATATTTTTAGCGTTGTAATAATAAGGCGATTTAGCTACCTCATCCCAATAATAGGTATAGCCATCAGCTTCGGTAAAGGTGGTTTTAAAGTTTTTAAAAGAAACACCACGGATAAATTTGGTGGGCTGGTAAAGGCCCTGGTTAGCATCGGTAGTGTTTTCGAAAATGCGGGCATAAAATGCAGCACCAAGTGCTATTTTATGTGCAGGTACACCCAAACCAATTAACGATTTTACGGCATAATCGGCCGATAACTGTTGCTTATCGGTAGAATATAAAGGTGTATGATGGCCACTTACCGTAGCATAACCGCTTACCAGATCGTAACTCATTACATTAACCCTGTTTACCAACGGCATTACTTTATCCCATTCAAAACAAGAATCGATACAGTTTTGTGTACCTCCGGCGGCAAAACTAATTTCGGCTTTTTTGCCAAGCTTGCTCCTTAATTCTTTAATCAATAAAGTAAAGTTATGTTTGTCATCAGGCGTGTACCTGTGCCCAGGGTAACCTAAAACGGCGGGGTATTCCCAATCGATATCTATACCATCGGCCTTAAAAAAATCTAAAAGTGCTTTGGTTGTTTTGGCAAATGTTTTGCGGCCATTTTTTCTGCTGAATACTTCCGAACAGTCTTTGCAGGCACTCCAGCCGCCCATGGCTATCATTACCTTTAAGTTGGGATTGCGCTTTTTTAAATCAACCATTTTCGAAATCAAGGCCGAATCTTTCGCCGATCTGATGTTTAAGCTATCGCCTTTTAAATGCCCAAAGCTGTAAATCAGGTGACTTATTTTCTCAATCGGAAAACTATCGATAACCGATCCTCCCTGACCAGTGTAGTATGCAATAACATTTGGTTTAACTGGTTTTTGTGCTTTTATGCTACCAACGAAGAGCATAAATGCTATAAACAGGCAAATTCTGGATAGGCTACCGTATTTTTTATACACAGGCTGAGGGATTTGTAAGCTATTTTTCTGCTAAGATATTTTGTAATTCGTTTAATTCGGCTACTTTTTCTGTTGCCCCTGCATTTTCGTAAGCAGAAATCAGGTTTCTGATTACACGGCGGATGATATCGGTATTGCTGCAAGGTTTATAATACTCTGGCAAAGCTTCCAGGTTAAGCTGACGCAGAAACTGATCTACATCGTGTTTGCCAAAAATGTTACCGCGGTTAAAAGCATTGATGTAGAAAAGAACACCATATTCGGTACCATCCTGCTTGCTATCGTCTATATAACCTAAAATAAAATGTTGCGGCAAATTGATTCCATACACAGGCAAATCTAACTTTTGGGCTAGTGTTGAATAAATAATCGCCAAAGAAATCTGGTTGCCTTTTTTGCTTTCCAGTACCTGGTTGAGGTATGAGTTCTGTGGGTCGTGATGGTTTTTTGTATTACCGCCGAAACCATATTCCTGGTATAAAACGTGGTTAATTAGTTTTACTTTTTCTACCGAGCTCATTTCGTACTGCAAGCCCAGCCAGATATCCCTTTTTATTTCTTCGATCTGGTTAATTACCTTTTGCTCATCTAAATCGGGGTATTGGTAACGGTTTATAATCAGTGCGCCTTGCAATAAATCGAAAGCACCACTTAAATACCAAAGGTTTAAATCTTCTTTAACGGTTTTAAACTGAATTTGATGAACAATGTTTTCGATGCGTTCCTGCATCAGGCCATCGAACGATTGTTCCCAGGCATTTTCTAAAAAATGGATTACCTCACCACCATATTCCAGCAGTTTTTTCTCTACATGGTGGTACACTTCCTCGTCCGGATCATCCAGCAATTTTACTAAAGCACTTATCTCTGCGATATTTTCCATAAAACATACATACGTTTGCGGCGTTTAATTACTTTTGCAATATTATGCTATTTCAATTTATTACTGATTTCCTTAAACACCGTTTAACAGCAAAGAGCCGACACGGAACGCATTCGCCATTTGTGTATAAGCTCGCTGATGAGGTAATTTACGATTTTAACGACAAATCTGAATACAAAAACATAGAAGAACAGCGAAAAAAACTTTTTAATGACGATTCCATAATCACGGTTACAGACCTCGGTGCGGGCTCTCACTTGAATAAAAACCGTACAAAAAAGGTAAGCCAGATTGCCAAAAATGCATTAAAAAGTCCGCGTTTGGCCAAGCTTATTTATCGCCTGGCAAAAGATACCAACCCTAAAAGTGCGATTGAACTGGGTACATGCTTGGGTATTACCACTGCATATCTGGCCAAAACAAATGCCAACGCAGAGATTATTACCATTGAGGGCTGCCCGCAAACGGCAGAACTAGCCAGAAAGAACTTTGATGCGCTCGATTTAAATAATATTGAACTGCATGTGGGGAATTTCGATGAAATTTTACCCGATATTATTGCGCACCAACCCAACCTGGATTTTGTTTATATTGATGGTAACCACCGTAAAGATGCTACCTTGAACTACTTCCATTGGTGTTTGCCAAAAGTTAATGAAAATTCGCTCCTGATTTTTGACGATATTTACTGGAGTGAAGGAATGAAAGAAGCCTGGACAGAAATTAAAAATCACCCCGATGTTACCGTAACCATCGATTTGTTTTGGATCGGATTGGTTTATTTTAAAAAAGGACAGGCTAAAGAACATTTTAAACTTAAGTTTTAAATCCATGCAGGCAGAACCGAAATTAGCAGGTATTCAAAAACGATCGGCATTATTTATTTTGCTGCTCAGCCTCTTTTCGGGAATTGCAGCTTATCTGCTCTCGCTTCTTTTTAAGATGGATGCCCTCACGCACATTATGTTTGGGTGGGATGTATTCTGTCTGGTTCTTATTATCCTCCACTGGTACATGTTTTTTCATACTTCGGCAGCCGAAACCCATTTAAAAGCAAAAATGCAGGATGAAACCCGGGGCGAAATTTTTGCGATTGTGGTGGTTTCTACCTTTGCCGGTTTACTTGCGGTAATTTTGTTATTGATAAACAAAGATATTGAGCCAATAGATTTGGTCATCGCAATACTGGGTATGTTTTTATCGTGGTTTTTGGTACATACTACCTTTACTATGCGCTATGCCCATTTATATTATGGTGATAAGCGGAAGGAAAAATCAGAAAAGGGAGGTTCGGGATTAGAATTTCCGGGTGATGATGAACCAGACTTTATCGATTTTGCTTATTTTTCTTTTGTTTTGGGCATGACTTTTCAGGTTTCGGATGTCGAAATTTCTGACCGTACCATCAGGAGATTGTCGCTGCTACACAGTTTAATTGCCTTTATTTTCAATACCGTAATTGTAGCACTTACCATTAATGCGGTTGCAGGACTCAGTAAGTAAAACCATTGTAGCCCAAATTACGGCATTTCATAAAATTTGATTTTAATACTATTGTTATACTGTATCTATGCGTTACGTATACTTAAGCCATACTTATAGCTGGCCTTACAATTCCTTTAGAACAAGATAGATTTTTAACCAAATTCCTGGCACAGCTGTATGATCGGTGCTATCGATTTTTCATATTGGCTGGTTTTTGACATAGATGTTATAGCTTTTTTTCTATCTGTAAATCAATTGATTGCGTTTTTTAAACTGACGTTTCAGTTGTGTAACTTGTTTTTAAGTTGTATAACTGAAAAATAAGTTATATATTTGGTTATGGAAGAATTAACCAAGACAGAAGAGCGCATTATGCAGGTTTTATGGAAATTGCAAAAGGCATTTGTAAAAGATATTATCGAAGAACTGGATGACGAACCCAAGCCACCTTATAATACTATTTCATCGATAGTGCGTTTACTGGAGAAAAAGGGATACGTAAACTACAAGGCTTATGGTAAAACTTACGAATACTTTCCTGCCATTACAAAAGATGAGTATGCCAAAACAACCTTTTCGAAACTGTTTTCGGGGTATTTCGATAATTCTCCGGCCAGCCTTTTATCGTTTATGGTAAAAGAAGAAAAGTTAAGCGAAAAAGATATAGAAGAAATTAAACAGTTAATTAACCAAAACGACCGGTCATGATTTTAATTTATCTCCTTAAAGTTTCGGCATGTACAACGTTGTTTTTTGCCGTTTATCATTTTTTGCTTGCCAGGTTTACGTTTTTTAACCTCAACCGTGCCTATCTGTTATTGATGCTTGTATTGAGTTTTAGCATTCCGGCACTAACAATAGAAAGCCGCCACGAAGTACTGAGGAGCAATCAGGAGGTGCCAGCTAAAATAGGTTACAGCAACGATGGTTTTACAGAACAGGATATTGAAGCTGAAGGAGGTAGTGCCGAGGTAACCGTTAACTGGAATGAAGTGATAACATACGTTTACTACTCCATTCTTGCTTTTTTTATTTTGAGGATGTTCTTTATGATGGCGCGTATCCGGTTTCAGTTGCGCAAACAGGTAACCGACAGGGATGGTACCATTCTTTTAGTAAATAGCCAGTCGGACATTAAAAACTGCTCTTTTTTTAACCAGATTATTATCGATTCATCATTGCCATTTGAAGAAAAGAAACTGGTTGTCAAACACGAAATGGTACATGTAAAGCAGTTACATATTTTAGATAAGCTTTTGGTTAATCTGGTAACGGCCATCTTGTGGTTTAACCCTGTTATTTATTTCTGGCGCAATGCGATTGACCATAACCACGAATTTCTGGCCGATAGGGAAACATCCAAAGTTGCAGATAAAAAGGTGTACGCTTCGCTGCTTTTAAATCTGGCAATGCCCTGTCAAAACCTGGCGGTTAACAGTTTCAGTAAACTTCCATTAAAAAATAGAATTATGATGTTGTACAAAGAACCAAATGCAAAGCTGCAAAAGCTTGCCTATTTAGCCATTATTCCTGTTTTAATGATCTGCTGCATGGCATTTATAAACAGGAAGGAAATTATTGTAGAAAAAGCATTGGCTACGAACCAGACTTCTGCCGATGCACCAAAAAAACCGAATGTTTACGCGCTAAATTATTTAAAGAGCAGTATAGTAGTTAACCCGAAAGCACGTAATGCTTTTGACGAAGTAGAACCTGTATTGGTAATTGATGCCGGGCATGGTGGTAAAGATGGTGCGGTAACTGCTTTGGATGGACAAAAGGAAAAAGACCTGAACCTGCGTGCGGTAAATATTTTAAAAGAAGAAGCTGCCAAAAGGGGTATAAAAGTAATACTAACCAGAACTACCGATCAGTTTTTACCGCTTAGTGATCGTTTACCTAAACAAGAGGCTACTGCTTTTGTATCCATTCATCACAATGCCAATTCGCCAGCCAATACCCAGGTTCCTTTTGGCGGCATAGAAGTTTATGTTTCCAAGCTAAACAGCAATATTAAAATAGCTGAAGATTTAGGAGCAGGTATTTTAAGTAAACTGAAAAACCTAAACGGTTTAGCGGTGAGAGATTCGTTAAAGAATGCAAACTTATTCTTACTGAGAGAATCAAAAGTGCCAGCTATTTTAATTGAACTGGGTAATATCTCTGACAAAAAAAGTCTGGATTACATTAACGAGGATAAAAATATCAGACGTATTTGCAACCTGATTTTAGATGGATTTGTAGATTTTACTAAACGAGGCTGCTAAATAAAGATTATGGAATGGTTAACCTATCTGCTTAAAGTTACTGCCTGCACGGTATTATTCTTTGGGTTTTATGTGGTTGTTTTAAGAAAGCTTACTTTCTTTAAAATTAACCGTTTTTACCTGCTGGCTACTTTATTACTCAGTTTTGTTATTCCGGCTTTGCAATTTGAAGTTAAGCGCAAAATAGCCGTGGTAGAAACAGAAATACCGGCCAACGTGCCCGAATTAAAACCGATAAGTATGGCTCCTGCACAGCTTATCCAGCCGGTAATGTTAGAGTACGATCAAAAAAAAGCTGAGGCTAAAATGGATTGGTCGGCGCTGATGTCTTATGCTTATGTAGGCATAGCTTCGCTTTTATTGTTGATCTGTTTATGGCGATTACTTAGCTTATTGAGGCATACCAGAGGTTCAATCAAAAACAATGAAGGCTTAAAACTGGTACCCAAAACAAAGGGATTTACCAACTGCTCTTTTTTTAATTATGTTTTTATTGATGCTGATAAATTGAGTGATGTTGATTTAGCTGTTTTGCTTAAACATGAGCAGGTACACGCAAGGCAATACCATTCAGTGGATAAAATTATCCTAATGGTTTTTAAATCACTTTTATGGTTTAATCCCATTGTTTACCTGTATGATAAGGCTTTAGAGCAGGTACACGAATATGAAGCCGATGAAATTACCTCAGCCGATTTTGGAAACCAGGCCTATGCCGGCTTATTATTGAAACTGGCGGTAAGCAAAAGTGATATCCCACTGATCCACAATTTTGTTAAAAGCCCGGTTAAAGATCGGATTAAAATGTTGTTTCACGCTAAATCTAAGAATATGAAAAAGTTATTTTATGTGTTATCATTACCGGTATTACTGGGGCTGGTTTATGGCTTTACAGTTAGTTATGTTGATGTTGCACTTACCAACAAGATTGAAAACAAGCAATTGCAACTTGATTATTCTAATGGAAAATGGATAAAAGGTGTAATTGTGAAAACTCGTAAAGATCTAGAATCAGTATTCTTTACGCTAAAAGCTACGAATGGGACTTATACCATATCATCAGGGTTTGTTGATGTAAAAATTGGAATTGGCGATGAATTAAGTGTTTTTGTTGTGCCTAATATAATACCTCCACATCCAATTGGAGAACCAGATAGATACAAAAAATTCGAAAACACGTATATGCCAAAAGCAATAAAAAATATGGATGGCAATATAATATTCGAATATGAAGATTATAATACATGGAAAAAATCAGCTAGATATGCAAATCTTTTATCGGAAGCAAATCGTATCAAAGGCAAAAAAATAAACGGAATAATTGAGCAAGTCCATTATTTTGGTGTAGCCAAAATAGCAGATGGGGTGTTATTAAAAGTTGGTGAAAAGCGCTACCGGGTTTACATAGAACCCAAAATTATGCGAACTTTAACATTAAAGCCAGGCGAAAATTTGGGCGTACTTGTTAATAAAGTTGATGTTTGGCAGGATAGCAAATATCCGGTTATAATTGTAGCGCGAAGGGAAATGAAAGCAACTAAAGTTACAACAGAAATTAAAGAACAAAAGCCATTGCGGTTAGTAAGTTCTGATAAACTAAAAGATAATGCCAGATTTTTATTGCCTGTTAAGCCCAAAATTATTTCCTTTTCCAAAATGACAGGTAATGCGAAGCAGAAAGTTTCCATAATGGAGAATGCGGAAATTGATATTAACAATAACAAGTTAAATGCTAAATATGTTGAGCTGGATGAAATAAACGGTACAATGGTAGCAAAAAATGCTTCGTTTATAAATTCAAAGGATAATTATCGGTTGAAATCTAATCTCATTACTTTTAATCTAAAAAAAGGTGGCTTTAGTTTCGATAGTGGTAATGGAGTAATGAAGACTTTTAATGATCTTGATGATTTGATGAGTTCCATCTCTCAGAAACATTATTATGATGATGTTAAAGTACAATATAGTGCACAAGATTCAGCTCAGATGAGTCGCGATAAATCTGTTGTATCCCTATTCGGAAATGCTAAATTGATGTATAATGGAGTGGTTTTATCTGGCGCCAAAATTGTTTATAACAAGCATAACAATTCGGTAATGGTCAATAAAGCAACTATGATTTCAAGTGATAATAAGGTTATCAAAGCCGATAGTTTATTTTTCAATTTAAGAACGGAAAAGGCCAAATTATATGGTGCCGGTTTTAACCGATAGATGTTGAGATTTCTTTTCTTTTTGTTTGCACTATGTTCTGTTTTACCCTCCCGCGCTCAGTTTAGTATTTCAGGCAAAGTGGCAGATCAGGATTTTAAAGCCTTGCCTTTTATTACAGTTAAAATTTCCGGGCCTCAAAACCGGATAAACTATACACAGACTGATAGTTCAGGTATTTACCATTTTAGAAAAATGAATAGTGAGAGGTATTCTGTTATTTTTTCGGCGATTAATTTCAAGACTGTTAGCAGTGATTTAAATTTAACGGCCGATACAACCATTAATATACAGCTTTTTGCCGCAGAGGAAACACTTGCCGAAATTAGGGTTGCAGCAAAGCAGGTATTAATAGAAAAGAAAGCAGATAGAATAGTTTTTAATGCTGAGCATAGCATTGCTGCCATTGGAACCGATGCACTGGAGTTGCTATCAAAAGTTCCTGGAGTAAGGGTATTGAACGATAAGGTTTCACTGGTAGGAAAGGGTGGTGTAAGTGTGCTGATTGATGATAAGCTGATACAACTATCAGGCGATGATTTATCAAACTATTTAAAATCAATTTCATCGGATAACATTGCCAAAATCGAAATTATTACCAATCCGCCGGCTAAGTACGATGCACAGGGAAATAACGGCCTGATTAATATTGTATTGAAAAAAGTTAATGCTGAAGGTTTTAAGGGGTCCTTAAATGGGTCGCTTACAAGGGCTACTTATTTCACCGGGGCTGTTGGGGGAAATCTTGGGTTCCGTAAAAACCGTGTGGCGATAAATACAAACTTTAATCTCAGAAAAGGATCTATTGTGCCCTTTGAACTGAGCAATGTTTTTTATCCGTCGCAAAACTGGAACATTGTTAATAAAGACCGCAATTTTAGAACAGTACCCAGCGCATCAATTTCTCTGGACTATCAGTTTGCTAAAAAAGCCTGGCTGGGCGCATCCTATAGTGGAGGTTTAACCAATTTCCACTCGGAAGAAAATATTAAAACCAATATTTATGACAAAATGGGCGGTTTAGATTCGGTTTTGAACTCGGATGCAAATGCCCAAATCAGGTCTCATTACCATTCGGCCAATCTATACTTCAAACAGATTTTGGATTCGGCGGGAAAGCAACTCCTCATTAATGCCGATTGGTTTAAATATGGCGATGATAAGAACAGGTTTTTTAACAATACCAGCTTTTTTCGGGATGGTGGGGTTATTTCAAATTCATTCGCCGAATATTTATCGGGCAGTAAACAGGGCATCGATTTATATACTTTAACTGCTGACGCACATTTGCCTTATAAAACCTTCAATTTATCGTTAGGAGCAAAACTCAGCTTTATCGAAAATCAGAGCGATCTTGCTTTCTATAAAATACGAAATGGAGCCTACCAAATTGATGAGGCTCAGCGCAACCGCTTCAACTACCAGGAAAACACGCAGGCTTTATATGTTAATTTCAATAAAAGCATAAAAAAATGGGATTTTCAGGCTGGTTTGAGGGGAGAGTATACACATATTGAAGGTGTTTCGGTTAATGAGCAAAATGAGAATAGTTATTTCAAGCTTTTTCCTACGCTTTATATTACTTATCGGGCAAATGATAAAAACACATTTTCTGTTAATTATGGCCGCCGCATTAACCGACCTGCTTACCGGAAATTAAACCCTTTTCGCTGGTATAGCAATCAGTATGCTTATACGCAAGGCAATCCAGTTCTGCAGCCATCTTATAACGATAACATCGAGCTTTCCTATACGCATCATAGGTACAGCACTTCGTTGTCTTTCAGCAAAACCACAAATGGATTTAATGATGTTAACTTTATTGATGCCGCCACGAATATCCAGGTTTCTAAACCGGTTAATTTTATAACTGGCTATCATTATCAATTAAGTAATGCAATTACCTTTAACGCGATAAAGGGCTGGGAAAGTATCAGTCAGCTTGATGTTTTTTACAATGTAGCTAATTCCAGCATTAGGCAAACCTTAGGTAGTTTGAACGGATTTGGTGCTTATTTTTCTACCCTTAACCAGTTTGTTTTTAACGAATCGAAAACCATTTTGGGTGAGCTAAGTTTCTGGTACCAGTTTCCAACAATTGACGGGCTGAACAAAAATAAAAACCAATATAATCTTGATCTGGGGCTTAAAACTTTATTGCTTCATAAAAAGATACAATTGGGTATTACCGCCAGCGATGTTTTAAAAACAAACCAATACCGTTTTAGCGGCCTGGTAAACAACATCAGTCAGGAATACCATAACTATTACGATAGCCGTCAGCTGCGGATTACCTTCCGTTATAATTTTGGTAACGAAAAAATTAAGCAACTGGATAGGAAAGAGGGTAATGAAGAGGAAAGGAAAAGGAATAATTAAGGAGGTAAGATGGAAGAGATAAAGTAATTTCAGTGTTTTCTATGCCTCCGTGGCTCAACATTCTGGATGACAAGATAATCCCCATCATCCATATTGTTCAATCCTTTAAAACGCTTCGGCTAAACTGATATAAAACCCGCTTTGGCGTTTTTCGTTCGGCAGTTTTTCGCCTATACCATAATCGAGCCTAACACTCAGGCCTTTTGCCGGATCGAAAAAGTATCGGCCTCCAACGCCGTAGTTTGGCTTTAGCCCATTGCCATTAAATTGCCCATTAGCAAATACTTTACCCGTACCTGCAAAGGCTACAATACCAAAACGGTTCATAAAACGGTAGCGGATTTCGGCCTGTGCAGCCATTAAGTTTTCGTCGCGGTAACGGCCACTGTAATAACCCCGCATCATTTGGTCGTTTCCTAACTGCTGCAATAAATAAAATGGTGTGCTTTTACTTTGTATGGTATAAAATATTCCCTGTACACCCAGGACCACTTTAGGAGCTAAGCTAAAGAAACCACGGAGGTCGAGCTTTATTTGTGAGCCATTGAAACTTTCTCCGCCAAAAAAATCTGGAGCGTACTGGTAGGTTGCCCTACCAAAAAAACCTTTGGTTGGGTAATTGTTACTGTTGCGGGTATCGTAACTCTGCGATGCTCCAATCCAAGCTACCGAACCTCCTTCTTTATCCAAAATCTGTGGATTGGTGGTGAAAATGCCGCCAGCTTCCTTGTCTATAAAATGGTAATTCTCAAAACCTAATGAAACACCTGTATAGGCTTTGGGTAAGGTGTTCATTTCTGCATCGAAAAGTGTTTTAAAAACTCTTTGATCTAATTTATCCTCGTCTGACTTTTTAGCGTTATTGCCAATACCATAAAAATTAAATGGCTGGTTTTTAAAACGGATATCGCCAATAAAGTGGTATTTGTTTCCTTTTGTCCAGGAATCTCCCTTAAGCATAAAATTAGCTGTCTTTTTGGTAGAATAGGTGGTGTTTAATGCGAAATTGGAACTGCGGTTCAGCGTATCCTTGCGGTCTATATAAAATGAATAAATAGCACCAACACCAAATTCAAATCCGGTTTCCTGACTGTAACCAAAAGCGGGTAGAGGTAAGAAGCTGGCTTTGCGCGTAGTATCTTTTTCGTTCGAGAGCATTTTCCTGATGAGTTTCATTTGTGCAAAAGCACTTCCTGAAACGAGCGCAAGTAAAATAATCAGATAATATTTTTTCATCGGTGCAAAGAAAAGGAAATTTAGTTATATGTTGGTTAACTGGTTAATTGTTTAAATTGGTTAACTGACTCGCAAAGGGTTAGTTCATTGGTCATTTGTTCATTGATAACTGCAAACTGCCTATTGCAAATTGGTTAGTTCATTTGTGATTGATTATTAAAGCTAGGTCTTTGGTTATTGTATATATAAGGTATACCTTATAATACGTATTACTTCAAAAAGATCCTTCGACTTCGCTCAGGATGACGATCACAAAGTGATGATTGGCTATTTATGTGGATTAATCGACGCCAAACGCTACGCGCAAAACGCTAAACACATTTACGTTTTAACCTTTCGGCCTAAATACCTATTTTTGCGGCAAACAATACAAAACGAAATGAGCAATACTAGAGGACCAATATCTCAGTTTATGGAGCGCAATTATCTCCATTTTAATGCTGCGGCAATGATGGATGCGGCTAAAGGATACGAAACGCATTTAGATGAGGGTGGTAAAATGATGATCACACTTGCCGGTGCAATGAGTACTGCAGAATTGGGTATTTCACTTGCAGAAATGATCCGCCAGGATAAAGTGGCCATTATTTCTTGTACTGGTGCCAACCTTGAAGAAGATATTATGAACCTGGTTGCACATTCACACTATAAACGTGTACCAAATTACCGCGATTTAAGTCCGCAGGATGAGTGGGACTTATTAGAAAACCATTACAACCGCGTTACCGATACCTGTATTCCGGAAGAAGAAGCTTTCCGTCGTTTGCAAAAGCACATCCACAAAATCTGGAAAGATGCAGATACAGCAGGTGAAAGATATTTTCCTCATGAGTTTATGTACAAAATGCTGTTAAGCGGCGATTTGGAACAATACTATGAAATTGACCCTAAAAACTCATGGATGCTTGCAGCTGCTGAAAAGAATTTACCAATTGTGGTACCAGGATGGGAAGATTCTACCATGGGTAACATTTTCGCCTCGTATGTAATGAAAAATGAATTGAAGGCAACTACCATGAAAAGTGGTATTGAATATATGGGTTGGCTGGCTGATTGGTATATTGCCAACAGTGACGGCAAAGGAATTGGTTTCTTCCAGATTGGTGGCGGTATAGCGGGCGATTTCCCGATTTGTGTAGTGCCGATGTTATACCAGGATATGGAAATGGAAAATATTCCGTTCTGGAGCTACTTCTGTCAGATTTCAGATTCGACCACTTCTTACGGATCATATTCGGGTGCAGTGCCGAACGAAAAGATTACCTGGGGTAAACTGGATATCCACACACCTAAATTTATTGTAGAAAGCGATGCAACAATTGTAGCACCGTTAATGTTTGCGTGGATATTAAAACAATAATTGCAAGAAATAAATAAACCAAATTGGTTTTTGGTATGCCCATTTAAGATAATGCATCGAAAATGGGCATTTTTATTGCCTGAATGGCTCAAATCGACATTTGTTTAGAATGATTATAAATTGTATTTCCAGTCACTATTATGTCATGGGATTTATTAATAAGTTATACTTTTGTTCAAGTTTTGATGGGGCTATCTGGGTTCAAGCATCAATTTCACAACAAAAAGTAAATTAAATAAGTATAAAGTGTTCATTATGAGAGATATCTCGATGATTTTAAAAAGCGTTTGGAAGTCGTTATTCGTGTTTTCAGCAATTTCCGTAATAGCGGTTTCTACCGTAAATGCGCAGGATGCTAAAGAAGGAAGAACGCTTTTCAAAGCAAAATGTTCTTCGTGTCACGCGTTAGATCACAAAGTTGTTGGTCCGGCATTAACGGGAGTAAGTGATCGTCACCCTGAAGCGTTCCTGTTAAAATGGATTCCGAACAACGCGGCAATGATTGCTGCAGGTGATCCGGCAGCTGTTAAACTATTTAACGATAATGGTAAAGTACCAATGACTACTTTCCCTGAGTTAGATGAAGCAAAAGTAAAAGATATCTTAGCTTACATTAAAGAAGGCGAGCCTAAAGCTGCTACTCCAGCAGGTGGAGCAGTTGCTGCAAAAGACGAATCTACTTCAGGTTTATCAATTGCGGGTATTGTTGCCATTGTAATTGTAGCTATTGTTATCCTTGTAATTTTAGGTCGTGCAAGTAAATTACTTGAGCGTTTGATTTTACAAAAACAAGGTATCGAAATTGAAGAAGATGTGCCATTAAAAGTAGGTGTGCGCAAGATGTTCAAAAACAAGAAATTTGTGATGTTCTTTATCTTGTGTTTAATTATCTGCTTAGGTTCTTTCGGTTGGATGGGTATGTGGGAAACCGGTGTTCACACTGGATATCAACCAGTTCAGCCAATTAAATTCTCTCACGAGTTGCACGCAGGTATCAATCAGATCGATTGTCAGTATTGCCACTCCGGAGCATTTAAATCTAAAAATGCATCTATTCCATCATTAAACGTTTGTATGAACTGCCACAAAGCGGTACAGGCAAGAGATAAATATGATGGTGAGATTTCTCCTGAGATCAAGAAAATCTACAGTGCTTTAGGATACGATCCTGAAACACAGAAATACGATGAGAGTAAATCGAAGCCAATGGAGTGGGTACGTGTACACAATCTACCTGATTTTGCTTACTTCAACCACTCTCAACACGTGGTAGTTGCAGAAGATGCAATTCGTAAAGCAAAAGGATTACAGCCAACTGAGCCTGTTTGTTTCGCTTGTCACGGTCCGGTTAATACAATGGAAGAAATTTATCAATATTCTCCGTTAACCATGAAATGGTGTATTAACTGCCATAAAGAAACAGATATTTCTGGTCAGAAAAACAATGCTTTCTACGCTAAGGTTATCGAAGCGCACGAGAAAATTAAAAAAGGCGAGAAAATTACACCAGCTTTATTGGGTGGTTTAGAGTGTGGTAAGTGCCACTATTAATAGATTAGAGTTTAGTAAGAACATTCGAATAAACAGTAATATAGCTTAAATGGAAAGCAACAAAAAATACTGGAAAGGCTTAGAGGAGTATAACAATACACCCGATTTTGTTAAAAATAACAAAAACGAATTCGCCGAGCCACTTCCAATAGAAGATGTTTTAAATGAAGCAGGGTTAAGTACCGTTACCCCACGCCGCGACTTTTTAAAGGCGTTAGGCTTTGGTTTAGGTGCGGTTACATTAGCTGCCTGCCAAAGTACACCGTTAAAAAAATCAATCCCTTATCTGGTAAAACCAGAAGAGGTTACACCTGGTATTCCTAACTTTTATACTTCCAGCTTCAACGGCCAGAGTATTTTAGTTAAAACAAGAGAGGGGCGTCCAATTAAAATTGAACCGAATCCAAATGCAGGTTTATACAATTGCGGTACGGATGCAAGAGCGCAAGCTTCGGTTTTAGATTTATACGATGTATCTAAACTAAAAGCACCAGCTTTAGTAAAAGGTGGTCAGACTGAAGAAACTACTTGGGCAAAAATCGACAGCTTTGTAAAAGGCGAGTTGGCAAAAGCACAGTCTTCAGGTAAAAAAATCCGTATCGTTGCATCAACAGTAAACAGCCTGTCTACTAATGCAGTTATTGCAGCTTTTGTTGCCAAATATCCTGCTGCTAAACTGGTTCAATACGATGCTGTTTCTTATACAGGTATTATTCAGGCTAACCAAAACAGTTTTGGTAAAGCCGTTTTACCAAAGTATAACTTCGATAAAGCCGATTTAATTGTAAGTTTCAGTGCCGATTTCTTAGGTACGTGGATCAGTGGTGAAGAGTTTACTTCACAATACACTGCTAACCGTAACTATAAATCGTTAGAAAATAAGAAAATGAGCCGCCACATTCAGTTCGAAGGTGGAATGAGCTTAACCGGTACCAATGCCGATACCCGTGTTCCGGTTAAATTATCGGAAGAAGGACCTGCTTTAATTGCTTTATACAATGCAATTACAGGAAGTGCTTTACCAGGTGGAACGTTAGGTAACAATGCAACTGCTGATAAAGTAATTAAATTAGTTGCTAAAGAATTATTACAGAATAAAGGTAAAGGTTTAGTAGTTTGCGGTTCGAACGATGTTTCTACACAAATTTTAGTAAATGCCATTAACGCCGCTATCGGAAGTTATGGTACTACTATCGATTTAGATAACCCTTGTTTCTTATATGCAGGTAACGATGCCGAATTTAATGGCTTAGTTGCTGAAATGGGACGTGGCGAAGTTGGTGCAGTTTTATTCTTAAACAGCAACCCGGCTTACGATGCAGCAAATGCAAAAGCATTTACTGATGCTTTAGCTAAAGTTCCGGCAAAAATTTCATTCTCAGACCGTGCTGATGAAACAGCTACGCTTTGCGATGCAATTGCCATTAACCACAACTACTTAGAATCATGGGGTGATGCCAATGCTTACGAAGGATACTATTCTATCGTTCAGCCAACCATCAACCCGGTTTTCAATAGCCGTCAGGCAGAAGAGAGTTTATTAACCTGGGCTGATGCTCCTGTTAAAGATTACTATCAGTTTGTACGCAGCAATTGGGAAGCTAAAGTATTACCAGCTGCAGGTTTGAAATGGGAAGAGGTGTTAGAAAAAGGTGTAGTTACAACGCAAGCAAAAACTGCAGCAGCTTATAGCTTCACTTTATCATTAGCAGCAGTAGCAACTTCAATTACCAACAGCAGCAAAGCTTTGGCAAAAGAAGTAGAGTTACAGGTTTACGAAAACATCCCAATGCGTGATGGTAAAAATGCAAACAACGCATTCTTACAAGAGTTACCTGATCCGGTTTCTAAAGTAACCTGGGATAACTTTGTTGCCATTGCTCCAAAATTCGCAGAAAAATTAAAGGTTAAAGAATTTGATGTTGTAACTATAAAAGGTAGCAACGGATATTCAGTAGATCTTCCAGTATTGATCCAACCAGGACAAGCACAAGGAACTGCATCTATCGCATTAGGTTACGGCCGTACCAAAACTGGTAAAGCTGGTAACGATGTAGGTAAAAATGCTTTCCCTTTTGTTTCTTTTGTTAACGGAACAATGCAATATGCTACTTCGGTAACCATTACCCCAACAGGCGCTTACTACGAACTGGCTCAAACACAAACTCACCACTCTTTCGAGGGCCGTGCAGTAATTAAAGAAGCTACTTTTAAGGAGTACTTAAAAAATGCTGGTGCTGGTAACGAAAAAGGTGAGCACAAAGACTACGATCTTTGGGATCAATATGAAAAACCAGGTAACAACTGGGTTATGGCAATCGATTTGAATGCTTGTACTGGTTGTGGTTCTTGTGTTGTTGCCTGTAACGTAGAAAACAACATTCCTGTTGTAGGTCGTGATGAGGTTCGCCGTCGTCGTGAAATGCACTGGATCCGTATCGACCGTTACTATAGCTATGAAACCAAAGATGGTGATGTAACGAGAGAGAAAGAAATTGCAAAATTAGAAGACTTAGATCACGTTTCAGTTGTTCACCAACCAATGTTGTGCCAACACTGTGACCACGCACCTTGCGAAACTGTATGTCCGGTATTGGCAACAGTACACTCAAGTGATGGTTTAAACCACATGGCTTATAATCGTTGCGTAGGTACACGTTACTGTGCAAACAACTGTCCATACAAAGTACGTCGTTTCAACTGGTTCAACTACTGGAACGATTCTCGTTTCGATAACTATTTAAATAACGAGTTTACCCAATTGGTTTTAAATCCTGATGTAACTACACGTTCAAGAGGGGTTATGGAAAAATGCTCTATGTGTATCCAACGTATACAAGGTGGCAAATTACAAGCTAAACTGGAGAAACGTCCATTAAAAGATGGCGATATTAAAATGGCTTGTCAGGAAGCTTGTTCAGCAAATGCAATCGTATTTGGTGATGCAAACGATCCAAATTCAGAGGTTTCAAAAGCATTACGTTCTGAGCGTATCTACTACGTATTAGAAGAAATCAATGTGAAACCAGGTATCGGCTACATGACAAAAATTAGAAATACAGATACAACAGTACAAGCGTAAGCTTTAGTATAAAGAAAATACAAATTATGTCAGGACATAACGAATCAATACTTAGAGAACCATTAATTACCGGCGATAATATCACGTATGCAAAAATTACGGACGATATTTTGATGCCAGTAGAAAATAAGCCAAACAAAGCTTGGTGGATTGGTTTCATCGTTGCCTCATTAGGTGCTTTACTTTGGGTAGTAGCTGTAAGTTACACCTTCTGGAACGGTATCGGAGCATGGGGTTTAAATAAAACAGTAGGTTGGGCTTGGGATATCACCGGTTTCGTATGGTGGGTAGGTATTGGTCACGCCGGAACACTAATCTCGGCTGTACTATTACTTTTCCGTCAGAACTGGCGTAACTCAATTAACCGTTCGGCAGAGGCGATGACGATCTTCGCCGTAATCTGTGCCGCAACTTACGTAGTATCGCACATGGGACGTCCATGGTTAGCTTATTGGGTTTTACCTTTACCAAACCAGTTTGGTTCACTTTGGGTGAACTTTAACTCACCATTGGTATGGGATATGTTTGCAATCTCAACTTATTTCTCTGTATCATTATTATTTTGGTATACAGGTTTATTACCAGATATTGCTACCATTCGCGACCGTGCAGTGGGCACACGTAGAAAAATCTATTCTATCTTCTCTTTTGGATGGAGTGGAAGTGTTAAAACATGGCAACGTTTCGAAGCTGTGTCGTTAATCTTAGCAGGTATTTCTACACCACTTGTACTTTCGGTACACACCATTGTATCAATGGACTTTGCAACTTCGGTAATTCCAGGATGGCACACTACCATCTTCCCTCCATACTTCGTAGCGGGTGCGATTTTCTCGGGCTTCGCGATGGTGTTAACCTTATTATTAGTTGCACGTAAAGTATTGGGCTTAGAGAATTATATCACCATGTTCCACATCGAGTCGATGAATAAAATCATCATCCTAACCGGATCAATTGTAGGTGTTGCTTATTTAACTGAGTTCTTCATTGCCTGGTATTCAGGTTCAGAGTACGAGCAGTATGCCTTCATCAACAGATCTACTGGTCCATACTGGTGGTCTTACTGGATGATGATGACTTGTAACGTAATCTCTCCACAATTGTTATGGTTCAAAAAGATCCGTTTAAGCATTAAAGCTACCTGGATTTTATCAATCGTAGTAAACGTAGGTATGTGGTTTGAGCGTTTCGTAATTATCGTTACTTCATTACACCGCGATTATATTCCATCGAGCTGGGCTATGTTCTATCCAACCTGGGTTGATATCAGTGTATTCGTTGGTTCGATCGGACTATTCTTTACCTTATTCTTATTGTTCTTAAGGGTATTGCCATCAATCGCTATCGCAGAGGTTAAATTATTATTAAAATCTGCAAGTGAGCAAGCTAAAATGAAACAGATTAAAGAAGGGCATGAGAATAAAGAATACGTTGCTGAGTACGTAGAGTCTTTAGAAAAATTTGATAGTGTTAAACAAGAAGATTACGCAAAAATATAACAATGAGTGATATCAAATATATTTTAGGCAGCTTTGGCGATCCTGACGAAATGATGCATGGCATCGAAAAGCTTCAGGAAAATAACATCAGTATCCATGATGTATATACCCCAATGCCTATACACGGAATAGAAGCCAAATTAGGAATTAAAAGATCTAGAATCGATATCGCGGCATTTTGCTTTGGTATTACCGGTACTTGCTGTGCATTCGCTTTGATTTATTTCTGCGCAGTTATCGATTGGAGAGTAAACATAGGTGGTAAACCATCATTTGCATTGCCGGATTTTATTCCGATAATGTTCGAGCTTACAGTATTATTCTGTGCTTTCGGTATGGTGTTAACTTACTATGCTTCTACACACTTATTTCCAGGAAGAGCACCAAGAGTGATGGATTTACGTGCTACTGATGATCGTTTTGTAATTGCAGTTGATGCAAAAGATAACACGGCACATACTGTAATTGATGGATTATTAAAAGATGCAGGTGCTTTAGAAGTAAAGTATAATGAAAGGAAGTACATTAGCTATGAATAAGAATAAATTTGTTTACACGGCGTTTTTAGCTATCGCTTTTGCAGCTACCTTTTCTGCTTGTAAAGATAAACGCAGTACTGGCTTAGAATATGCCAGAAACATGTATGATCCGATTGCTTACAATCCGGATCAGCCAAACAAGAATTTTAAAGATGGTAAAACGGCACAATTGCCACCAGCACATACTAAACCGGTAGGTTTTACCGAGTATGATGAGTTTCCTAATACCCTTGAAGGATATCAGGCAGCAGGTGTGAGCATGGTTAACCCTTTACCTGTTGATACTTTAAATTTAGCTCAGGGCCAGCATTTGTTCGACGTTTTCTGTAGCCCGTGCCACGGAACAAAAGGAGACGGACAAGGACACCTGGTTAAAATTGAGAAATTTAGTGGTGTACCTTCGTACTTCTCTGGAAGTTCATCAAGAGGTGGAGATATGAAAGCGCTTACCGCTGGTAAAATCTACCACACCATTACCTACGGTGTAAATAATATGGGCTCGCATGCTTCACAAATTTCTCCGACTGATCGTTGGAAAGTAGTGATGTATGTTCAGGAATTACAAAAACAACAATAAGTAAAGCAGAATATAAATGGGAACTCACAATATTAATTTTAGTGAACAGTTTGAGTTTACAGGAAAAGTAAAAACCCTAAGTATAGTTGGTATCGTTATTGGTATTGCAGCTGTAGCCTTCGGTTTCTTAGCTGGCGATAAAGTAATGCACGAGCGTACTTTTGCCAACCTGTTGCTTATGGCATATTACTTTGCATGCGTTTGTATGTCGGGTACATTTTTCCTTGCTGTTCAATATGTAGCGCAGGCTGGTTGGTCTGCATCTATTTTACGTGTGCCACAGGCTATGGCAAAAACTTTGCCTATAGCAGCTGTAATACTTGTTGTAGTTATTACTGCAGGTTTATTTACACATAACTTATACCACCACTGGAACGCTGAAGGATTAACTGATCCAAACAGCCCACATTATGATTCGATCATTGCAGGTAAATCGGTGTTCCTGAATGTGCCTTTCTTTTTAGGTCGTCAGGTAGTTTTCTTGGGTGTTTACAGTATTTTTTCGATGCTTTTTGTTAAACTTTCTTACAACGAAGATTTAGCGGGTGGTTTAAATTCTTACAGAAAAAGCTTCAAAAATGCTTGTATCTTCTTAGTAATTTACGGATTTACAACACCAATTTTTGCTTTCGATACCGTGATGTCGTTAGAGGCACACTGGTTCTCAACCATGTTCGGTTGGTATAACTTCGCAGCAATGTGGGTAAGCAGTTTAGCAACTATTGCCATTATCCTGATCTTATTAAGAAGAGCTGGTTACATGCAATGGGTTAACAATAGCCACTTACACAACTTAGGTCAGTTTATTTTTGGTTTCTCTATTTTCTGGACTTACGTTTGGTTTGCTCAGTTCTTATTGATCTACTATGCAAACATGCCTGAGGAAACCGTGTATTTCTTCAAACGCTTTGAATATTACAAGTTCTGGTTTTTCTTAAACCTTGCAATGAACTTCTTAGCGCCAGTGTTATTGTTAATGGATAGAGATAACAAAAGAACCGATGCCAAATTATTATTCGTTTCTATCGTGGTATTGTTAGGTCACTGGGTAGATTACTACCAAATGATTATGCCAGGTGCAGTAGAAGATGGCCACAACGGTTTCGGAATTGTTGAGATCGGAACTGCAGTAGGTTTCGTAGGATTGTTTACCTTTACCGTTTTATCGGCATTGAGTAAAAAACCTTTGATTGCAAAAAATCACCCATTATTACAAGAAAGTTTGCATCATCAACTGTAATGATGATAAGATAGAGCAAATATTTAGTTATTATTATAATTAGCAGTACAGCGTACTACTTTTAAGAAAATGAGTTTAAGAAAGTTTATAACGAATAAAACGACCGCAGCTTTAGCAGTATTACTTACTGTTTTTGCAAACACTAGCGTATTTGCGCAAGATGCAGCAGCAGGTGCTGCCGCGGCACCGAAGGTTGATATGGGCGAGGTTTATAAATCGGTAATATTTTATATACTGATTTTCCTTGCCGTATGTTTATTCATTGCAATTATCGGTAAATCGATAAGGGTATATGAATTAAGCCGCGAAGCACAAGGTAAGCCTGTAGGCATTAACTGGAACAGGGTACATGCAAGTTTATTTGCCTTGTTTTTAGTGTTAGGTTTATATGGTGTATATTGGGAATATACAGTGCACGGTGCAATGTTACTTCCAGATGCAGCATCAGAACATGGAAAGAAAATAGATGAGATGTTCAATTTAACATTGATCATCACCACAATTGTGTTTGTGTTAACACACATCTTATTATTCGGATTTTCTTATATCTACAAATATTCTGCAAAAAGAAAAGCTTACTATTATCCACACAACAATACTATCGAGAAAATCTGGACTATCGTTCCGGCATTGGTATTAACAGTATTGGTGTTAATGGGTTTCTTAACCTGGAGATCAATTTTCTTCAAAGTTGAAGATCCAAATAACAAGCCATTACAAATAGAAGTGACATCTGAGCAGTTTAAATGGTCTATCCGTTACCCTGGAGCTGATGGTGTTGTAGGTACTAAAAACTACAAATTAACTACAGCTACCAACCCATTGGGTATCGATTTTAAAGATCTAAACTCTCGTGATGATGAAATGGCTGATGAAATGGTTATTCCGGTAGGTAAACCAGTTAAGTTAATCTTAACGAGTAAAGATGTAATTCACAGTTTTTACATGCCACATTTCAGGGTTCAGTTAAATACTGTACCAGGTATGAAAACTTACTTTGAGTTTACACCTACTAAAACGACTGCAGAGATGCAGCAAGAAACAAACGATCCTAACTTTAAGTACCTTTTCTTCTGTGCTAAAATTTGCGGTGCTGGTCACTACAACATGCAAAAAGTGGTACGTGTAGTTTCTGAGGCTGACTACAAAACCTGGATAGCTGAACAGAAAACATACTTAAACGATGATTTAAGAAAACAATTTAATTTGCCAGTGGCACCTGCACCTGTAAAAGCAGTAGCAGATTCAGCAGCTACAGATTCAGCAGCTGCTAAAACTAACCAAATGGCTTTAAATAAATAATATTAAGCAGGAGCGAACGAATTATGTCAACAATAGCATTACACGACGAACACAATCACGATCACGCTGATCATGGGCATCATAAAGAGACTTTGATTTCAAAGTATATCTTTAGTATGGATCATAAAATGATTGCCAAGCAATTTTTAATTACCGGTATTATTATGGCGGTAATAGCAATGGGCTTATCCATTTTATTCCGTATTCAATTGGCATGGCCAGATCAGAATTTCCCTTTCTTAGAAACATTTTTAGGTAAATGGGCTGAAGGCGGTCGTATTAAACCCGATTTTTATCTGGCATTGGTTACCATTCACGGTACCATCATGGTATTCTTTGTACTAACAGCCGGATTGAGTGGTACATTTAGTAACTTATTAATTCCTTTACAGATTGGTGCACGAGATATGGCTTCGCCATTCTTAAACATGCTTTCATACTGGTTCTTCTTTATGGCCTGTGTGATTATGATGTCATCATTCTTTATTCAAACCGGACCAGCATCTGGTGGATGGACTGTTTATCCGCCATTATCTGTTGTAGCTAAGGCTATGCCAGGTTCGGGTCTTGGTATGACCTTGTGGTTAATCAGTATGGTACTTTTCGTAGCATCATCATTAATGGGTGGTATTAACTATGTAAGTACAATCTTAAATATGCGTACTAAAGGTATGGATCTTTGGAAAATGCCATTACCTATCTGGGCATTCTTCTTAACTGCTATTCTGGGTATCTTATCATTCCCTGTGTTAGTTGCAGGTGTGGTGTTAATGATATTCGACCGTAGTTTCGGAACAAGTTTCTACTTATCTGATATCGTAATGGGTACCGATATTTTACCAAACGAAGGTGGTTCGCCAATTTTATGGCAACACTTATTCTGGTTCTTAGGTCACCCTGAGGTATATATCGTAATTATGCCGGCTTTAGGTATTTCATCTGAAGTAATCTCAGTGAACTCACGTAAACCAATCTTCGGTTACCATGCAATGGTTTATTCACTAATTGGTATTACCGTATTATCGTTCATCGTATGGGGTCACCATATGTTTGTTACCGGTATGAACCCGTTATTAGGAGGTGTATTTATGATCACTACCTTAATCATTGCGGTACCATCGGCAGTAAAAACATTTAACTACCTGGCTACTTTATGGCGTGGTAATATCCGTTTTACTCCAGCCATGTTATTTGCTATTGGTTTAGTATCATTCTTTATCTCTGGTGGTTTAACCGGTATCTTCTTAGGTAATGCATCTTTAGATATTAACTTACACGATACTTACTTTGTAGTTGCCCACTTCCACCTGGTAATGGGATCAGCAGCAATTTTTGGTATGCTTGCAGGTGTTTATCACTGGTTCCCTAAAATGTTCGGTAAAATGATGAATGCTAAATTAGGATACTTACACTTCTGGTTAACTTTCATTGCTGCTTACCTGGTATTCTTCCCACTTCACTTCTTAGGTTTAGATGGGGTACCACGTCGTTACTATGCATTTACTGAGTTCGAGTTTATGAAAAAATGGTTAACGGTAAACGTATTTGTTACCTGGGCTGCTATTATGGCTGCATTAGCACAAGTTGCGTTCTTATTTAACTTCTTCTACTCGATCTTTAAAGGTAAAGTTGCTCCTCAAAATCCTTGGGAAGCCAATACATTAGAGTGGACTGCACCAGTAGAGCACTTACATGGTAACTGGCCGGGAGAAATTCCAACTGTTTACAGATGGCCTTACGATTATAGTAAACCTGGACATGATGCAGACTTTATTCCGCAAACGGTTCCTTTCTCTCAAACCATGAGCTCTAACTTACCTCACGATTTTGAAGGAAATGCTGAAGCAGAAAAAATTCAGCAAGATTGGGAATTAGCTAATCCTGTTGAAGAAAATAAGGGCTAGTTTAAGCTTTAAATAAAATTTAGAAGGGGTATCTGATTAAGTTTCTGCTTATCCGGATACCCTTTTCATATTAATAGATATATGGTCAGCGGATCAGAACAACGTTTCATTAAAATTAATCTTATAACCATCGTAGTTACGTTATTGGTTATACTTGCCGGTGGTATTGTACGCAGTACAGGATCTGGCATGGGCTGTCCGGATTGGCCAAAATGTTTCGATCGTTATATTCCACCTACTGATGTATCGCAGCTTCCAGCCAACTACAAAGAAAAATATGTTGCTGGCAGACTTAAGAAAAACGAGAAATTTGCCAAATACCTCGAAAGTATGGGGAAGGTGGCGCTGGCTGATAGCATCAGGCACGATCAGAGCATTACCGTACCTGAGGAGTTTAATCCAACAAAAACCTGGACCGAATATTTGAACCGTTTGGCGGGTGTAGCTGCAGGTATCTTTTTGCTGTTAACAGCCATTTGTTCTTTTACTTATAGAAAAACAGCAAAGCGCATTATTGTATTAAGCATCCTTAATATTTTTGTGGTAGGCTATCAGGGTTGGTTGGGATCTATTGTAGTTTCAACTAATCTGGCACAATGGGTAGTAACGGTACACATGTTATTGGCACTTGTTATTCTTGCCATTTCCATTTATACTTATAATTACGCCAAGCAGCTCAATAAAGCACCTTCGGTAATTATGTACCGCATATTATGGCTAAAAGGATTTTTGTTCTTTACGTTAATCATTAGCCTTGTACAGATAGTTATTGGTACTGATGTAAGGGAAGCGATTGATGTAATTGCAAAGTCGCTTGCTTATGGTGCTAAAGATACATGGATTTCGAAGGTTGGAAGTGTGTTTTCTTATCACCGTGATCTGGCTATACTGGTGGTGGTAACAAACGGTGTTGTTTATAAAATGGTTATCGACCGTTTTAGTGGTAAAGCAGCCCCACTGTTAACAGCCAGATTTATTTTAATTACGCTCTTGATTCAATTATTAAGTGGTTTAGCTTTGGCATACATTGCTTTTCCGCCGGTAGCACAGGCATTACATATTTTGTTTTCTACGCTACTATTTAGTTTACAGTTTTACCTGTACTTGTTGGTTTACCGCACCAGTACATATAAACAATAATATTTAAGGGAATTGAAACAATATATTTCAGATTTTTCTAAACTCATCAAATTCAGGCTATCGTTTACGGTAGTGTTTTCTGCATCGATCTCTTTTCTGATTGGGCAGAAGATGCAGGTAGGTAGGGGGCATATTCCCAGTATAGATTGGGGAAATTGGTTGATTTTAATTGCAGGTGGTTTTTTGGTAACTGCAGCCGCCAATACTTTTAACGAGATTATTGAAAAGGATCTGGATAAGCTGATGTCGCGCACTAAAGACAGACCGATGCCTGCAGGTAGGATGACTACAGGGCAAGGATTGATTTTGGGTGTGTTTATGTCTTTTGTTGGTACCTGGTTGCTGGGTAAATTGAATTTAGAAACTGGTTTATTATCGGTATTCTCTATTTTATTATATGCTTTTGCTTACACACCATTAAAACGGAAATCGCCAATAGCAGTTTTTGTTGGTGCTATTCCGGGCGCATTGCCGCCACTTATTGGTTACCTGGCCGCATTTGGTAGCTTAAAAGCCGAAATGTTCCATGAAATAGATTATTACATTGCCGGTATTTTGTTTCTGATCCAGTTTGTATGGCAGTTCCCACATTTTTGGGCAATTGCATGGGTACTGGATGATGATTATAAAAAAGCAGGATTCAGGTTATTGCCTACTAAAAAACGTGATAAAGCAACAGCGCTACTTACATTTTTGAGTACTTTGATTTTAATACCTGTAAGTTTACTGCCAACCTTTTATGGCTTTGGTGGTTATTATATTGCAGGCTTATCGCTAATTGCCGGATTTATTTTCAGCTGGTTAGCTTTTAAACTTTTAATGAGCAGAGAAATGATTGACGCCAAGCGCGTGATGTTCTGCTCGTTTTTTTACATACCCGCTGTACAGCTGGGTTTATTATTAAATTTTATAGCAAAATAACTGATGGTTATCACAATGGAAAAGATCCAGGATACATTTGATCCAAAACCCAGAAAGTTTATTGTTTGGTTATTCGTAGTATCATCTACCATTATGTTTGGGGGCTTTACCAGTTACTATCTGGTATTTGCCGCATCTAAAGGTAAAGGGCATGGCTTAATATTGCCCGATGCATTTATTTACTCGAGCATGGTAATTTTAGCCAGCAGTATTACTTTATTTTTAGCAGCCAGGGCCCTAAAGAAGCTTAATTTCAGTTTACAACGTAACCTGCTTTGGGTTACTGTAATATTGGCCATTACTTTTGGTGTAATGCAATTTAATGCCTGGGGCAGTATGGTAAGAACTGGTGCTACCCTGGTGGGTAACAACGCCGCAATTTCTTTTATCTACGTAGTATCGGGCATGCACCTTTTGCACATTATTGCAGGTATAGGCTTTATTATTAATGCATTAATTGGCAGTTATAAAAATATTCCTGCTGCTAAAAGCCAGTACAGAATGGAAATTGCTTCTATTTTTTGGCATTTTATAGATATCCTATGGATATATCTATATGTTTTTTTACTTTTGAACCGTTAAATTTGTTAACAAACTATTATACTATTTCCAAATGAATGCAGTATCACAATTAGATCAAGTTAAAACCGGACCATGGAATGGTGGTCGTTCTCCGTGGTCGGTAGAATATGGTAAAATCATGATGTGGTTTTTCCTATTATCAGATGCTTTTACCTTTTCATCATTATTGATCTACTACGGCGCTCAGCGTTTTTCTAAATTAACATGGCCAGATCCTGATTTGGTTTTTCAATCTATACCAGGTATAAAAGATACAGGTGCACCACTAGTATTTGTGGGTATCATGACTTTTATATTAATTCTTAGTTCGGTAACGATGGTTATGGCTGTTGAGGCTGGCCACCGTAGGGCAAAGAAAGAAGTAATCTGGTGGATGGTAGCTACTATCATTGGTGGTTTCATGTTCCTGGGTTGCCAGGCCTTAGAATGGTCTCACTTACACCATGAAGGTTTCTGGTGGGGCAAAATTCCATCTTCTGAAGAATTGAAACACTTATTTGACGGCCCGGTTTCTTTAGTTGCTGCACAGCAATTTGCTAACTTATTCTTCACTATTACAGGTTTTCACGGTTTCCACGTATTTAGTGGAGTAATGATCAATGTAATTATTCTGATCATGACTATTAATGGTACTTTCGAAAGAAGAGGTCACTATTTAATGGTTGAGAAAGTTGGTTTATACTGGCACTTCGTAGATTTAGTTTGGGTGTTCGTATTTACATTCTTCTATTTGGTTTAATTTATCATATTATAAAAATATTTTTATGTCAGAACACGCACATACAACAGAAGGCCACGAGCATGGAGAACATGCAGGCATGAATAAAGCAAAAATCTGGAAAGTAGCTGGTATTTTATCGCTAATTACAGCTATTGAATTTATCATTGCACTTTGGGCAATTCCTGGTGGTCATATCCCACAACATATAGGTAACTACATCTACATTGCATTAACGTTAGTGAAAGCATTTTATATTGTAGCCTATTTTATGCACTTAAAGTTCGAAAAATTAGGCCTGCAACTTGCACTTACTGTTTCATTCATTTTCATTATTTACTTTATTGTTTTAATGCTAATAGAAGGTGGGTTTTTAAACCTGCACATGATGAGTCATTAATGAAAAGAAGTCCTATAAAAAAGGTATTAATCCTGGTAAGCATTTTAGCTATACCGGGATTTTTATTTTTTTACTTATTGCCACACTTTGCCAAAAACAGGTATAAGAGTTTACCAATCTATGGTGAAAAGGTTGTGGCTGCCACCTTCCACAGTGTAAAGGGAAAGAAAATTCCGGATACGATTTACCATCAAGTCCCCAATTTTAAACTCGTTAACCAGCATAACGATACCATTAGCTGGAAATCGTTCGAGAATAAGCTTGTGGTGCTTAACTTATTCCACACAGGAGCCACCAATCAATGGGCTAGCAAATACATCAAACAACTATCTGATGGTTATGAGCAAAAGCCTTTGGTTAAATTTCTAAGCTTATCAGTAGATCCGGCCGATCAAGGTAAGATAAAGGATTTTGCTGCTGGTTTTAAAGCAATAGAGGGTAAATGGGATTTTGTAGCCGGAGATACAGCTCAAACTTATCAGCTGATTAAAAAGGGGCTGTTACTCGATGTAATTGAAGATGATACCAGGGCCAAACCTACATTCATTTTTAGTAACAAAATTTTACTCATTGATAACCTGCATCGTATTCGCGGTATTTACGAAGCCGATAATCCAGAGGCCAATGCCAGACTCGAAGATGAAATCAAAGTATTGATAGCCGAGTATTTGAGGAATATTAAAGACGGCAGGTAAATAGTCCGGAGTACAAAGTGCACATGCTATAATCTGGTTATCGAATAATTATAAAATATAAAAGAGAATTAAAACTCATGGAAAATAGCCCAATTGAGAAAAAATATAACAAATGGATCATTATCCTATCCATTTTCATTCCTGTAGCTGTAGCCTTTTTATTTGTTGTAAAATTGAAAGATTTAGGTATTGATGCTCCTGCACTACCTTTTTTACCTCCTATATATGCAACTATTAACGGTATAACGGCGCTCTTGCTGGTTGTAGCTGTTTGGGCAATTAAGAACGGAAAGGTTACGTTGCATCAAAACCTGATGAAGATGGCTATTGGCTGTTCTTTATTGTTTTTGGTAATGTATATTGCTTATCACATGACTACCCCATCGACCAAATTTGGAGGAGATGGAACAGTAAAATATGTTTATTTCTTTATTCTTTTAACGCATATTCTGCTTTCAATTGCTATTATTCCTTTGGTTCTGGTTACCTATGTAAGGGCATTGGCAGCGCGTTTTGACCGCCATAAGAAAATTGCCAAAATTACATTCCCTTTATGGTTATACGTGGCTATAACAGGTGTGGTGGTGTACCTGATGATATCGCCATATTACCAATATTAACCTAATCCGTTAGTTTAAAATTCATTTCTTGTATTAATAATTGCACAATATTGTGTATAATTGGTTCGGTATTAAGTGTTGGAAGCAATTATGTATTAATGGATGCTGCAAAAATAGAAACAGGAAGGGATTTGATCTCGTTAATAGAAAGGGGACATAGCGCTGCCTTTACACGTTTCTACACTTCTTATTTTCAGAAACTTATTCTGGCTAGTGATAAGTACATTAGCGATATTCATACAGCTGAGGAAATTGTGCAGGATATTTTTCTTAAAATCTGGGAATTTCCTGATAGCCTTACTGAAGTTAAATGTGTAAAATCATATTTATACCGTTCGATTATAAATGCGTCTATTAATTTTGCCAACCGCCAAAAAAACCTGGAGCAACATCATTTAAAATTAGCTGCCGAGTTTTCTGATGGGTACTTCACCGATCTGGATGAAGAAAATGAAATGATCATTATTTTACGCGATGAAATAGAGAAACTACCTGCCCAATGCAAAAAAGTATTTAAACTGAGCAGATTTGATAATTTTAAATACAGGGAAATAGCATTGGAACTTAGTATATCGGAAAAAACGGTCGAAAACCATATCGGTAATGCACTTAAAACTTTAAGAAGCAAATTTATAGACGACCCTGCTTTAAATAGAAAAGCGAAAAGTTATTTAACCGTAATGGCACTTTATTTATATTAATTTTTTGATTTAAAAAGTTGTTTTTAGCCTATTGCAGATGGATTTTTTAAAATATATTTATTTTTTTGAGATTTATTTAGGGGTTTTTATGGTTTGGTTTGTCTTTATATTATAACTCCAACGAACTAAAAATGCTTAACCAATCAGAATACCTGGATTTAATTGTCCGGTATTTAAACAATCCGCAGGATGAAACTACCCGTGCTGCAATAGATACTTACCGGTCAGCATCTGCTGAAAATGAAGCATATTTTCGTGAAATGTCGAGGGTATGGGATTTATCTGCAAGATCTACTTCCTTAAACAGGATCGATACCAGGCAGGCGGAAGCCAATTTTAAACGCGAATTAAAAAAGCATACTTATAAACCTTTTACAGGCTTTATCTGGTTTCGCAATATCGCTGCTACACTAGTTTTGCTCGGAGCCGGGTATTGGTTTTATAGCCTGAACAATAAGCAGGTTTACCTTACCCTACAAACTGGAGCAAGCCAAAAAGATTCAATTCTGCTGGTTGATGGTTCGAAAGTTATTCTGGCAGAAAATACCTCTGTTAAATATCCTAAATCCTTTGCCTCATCATCCCGTGAGATTTATTTAATCCAGGGCAAGGCTTTTTTTAAAATAGCTAAAGATCCAAAGCGTCCTTTCAGTGTATTAATGGGCCAATCGAAAGTTAAAGTGCTGGGTACATCATTCAACATTAATTATTCGCAAAATAAAATCGATCTGGATGTGAAAACCGGCAGGGTATTGTTTTCGCCTTACACCAATGGTACATCATCCATTTTAGTGGCCGGGCAGGCTTTATCTTACAGCATTTCGAACAGGCAGTTTACCACCCGGCTTTCGCAAAATGCAGATGCATGGCTAA
The DNA here is from genome assembly GCF_003852395.1 of Pedobacter sp. KBW01. NCBI lineage: Bacteria > Pseudomonadati > Bacteroidota > Sphingobacteriia > Sphingobacteriales > Sphingobacteriaceae > Pedobacter > Pedobacter sp. KBW01. Next base: position 114,223 of record NZ_QAJQ01000013.1, on the reverse strand, counting down.
GCAACGAACTTGTATTTGTAGATACACCTTTAGAAGAGGTATGTAAACAACTCAGCCGTTACTATCAAAAGAATATTCTTTTAGAAACCAACCAGCCACTTGTTAAAAAGTTCAATGCAACATTTAAAGACAACAGTTTGTCAGAAGTTTTAGCTGTGTTAAAAGAAACCTATGGATTAAAGATTACTATAAATAAAGACACAATCACTTTAAAGACACCGTACACACAAATCAATTAATTAACTAAAATCAACTATGGAGAAAAAATTCTACCAAAGAAATGCTGGAATGAGTTTGCGCCAGCTGGCCTTGCTGGTATGTGCAATCTTTTGGGCAGTTTTGGCCAGGGCAGATGCAAGGCAAGCCAGCGGGAAACCCGAAAGGTTGGATAACTACCTGAAAAAAATTGAGCAGGCTTATAAAGTAAGTTTTGTTTATGATGCTGCTGAGATCAATAAAACTATGGTGCTCGATGTGCCATCTAAGTTATCTTCGATAACAGAATCACTTGATCAGCTTAAACAAAAAAATATCTCTTACAGGCTTGTTGGCAACCAGGTAATTTTAAAGGTTGTTGAGGTACCTAAAAGTAATGCGAAAAAAGAGGTAACCATAAAAGGTATTGTACGCGATAAAAAGGATGGTACGACCATGCCAGGTGTAAGCGTACGCGAAAAAGGTGCAACCAATGCGGTTTCAACTAACGCGCGTGGCGAATACCAGATTACCGTTAAGGATAATGCTATATTATCTTTTGCATCTGTTGGTTATAAAACCGTAGAGGTATCGGTAGCTGGTAAAACAGTAATCAACGTGAGCCTTGAAGAAGATTCGAAAGAACTGGGCGAGGTAAACATTGTTTCTACTGGTTACCAAAACCTGAATAAAAAACTATTTACCGGTGCGGCAACTGCCTTAAAGGGAGCAGATGTTAAACAGGATGGTATTACCGATGTAAGCCGGATGCTCGAAGGTAGGGTAGCAGGTGTATCGGTACAAAATGTTTCGGGTACTTTTGGTGCAGCACCTAAAATCCGCGTACGTGGAGCAACTTCAATTACAGGCGAAAATAAACCGCTTTGGGTAGTTGATGGTGTAATTCTTGAAGATGTGGTTAACATTTCTAACGAGCAATTATCATCAGGTGATGTAAGCACTTTAATCGGATCGTCAGTTGCCGGTATCAATGCCGATGACATTGAGAGCTTCAATATTTTAAAAGATGCTGCAGCAACGGCGCAGTATGGTGCAAGGGCGATGAATGGTGTGGTGGTAATTACTACTAAAAAGGGGCGTGTAGGTAAAACTTTAATTTCTTATACAGGTAACTTTTCTACTTATTTAAAGCCTACTTACGATAATTATAATATCATGAATTCGTCCGATCAGATGTCGGTGTATTCGGAGTTGGCACGTAAAGGTTGGTTAAACCACTCTAGTGCATCAAGGGCTACCGATGGTGGGGTGTATACAAAAATGTATCAGTTGATTAATACTTACGATGCAACATCGGGTGCATTTGGATTGGCTAATACTCCAGAGGCCAGAAATACATTTTTATCACGTTATGCTACGGCAAATACGGATTGGTTTGATGTACTTTTTAAAAACTCGCTGTTGCAGGAACATGGTATCAGTATTTCATCAGGAACAGATAAATCGCAGTTATATATTTCTACAAGTTACTTAAACGATAACGGTTGGGCGGTAGGTAATAGCGTAGAGCGTTATACAGGTAACGTAAACGCTGTATTTAACCTTTCTAACAAGCTTACCCTTAACTTTATTACTACAGGGTCTATCCGTAACCAAAAAGCACCCGGAACTGTCGGCAGGGTGAGTAACCCGGTTGAAGGAAAATATTCGAGGGACTTCGATATCAATCCATTTAGTTATGCTTTAAATACCAGCAGAACCTTAACCGCATTCGATCAAAACGGAAACCGCGAAAGTTTTACCAGAAATTTTGCCAATTTCAATATTTTAGATGAGCTGGATAACAACTCATTGGATTTGAGTATGCTCGATTTTAAACTTCAGGGAGGTTTAGGTTATAAATTTACCAAAAACTTTAAGTACGACTTTCTGGCTTCGATGCGTTATGTGAAAAGTGGCAATGAACATAAAGTAAGAGAAAACGCTAATATGGCCAATGCCTACAGGGCCAATGGCGATTCTTATATTCAGGATAATAACCGTTTTTTATTCCGCGATCCGGCTCACCCCGAATTACAACCGGTTGTAGTACTTCCGTACGGTGGTTTTTATAATACTACCGACGATTTCCTTAAATCGTACATGGTTAGGAACTCACTAGAATATGATAAGAACATTAACGATAAACATTTCATTAATGTTTATGCTTTCCAGGAAATGCGCATGGCCGACCGCCAGACCAGAAGCATGATTGGTTATGGTTACCAGTACGATAAGGGAGGTGTACCTTTTGTAGATCCAAACATTGTTAAACAGTCGGTACTTAATAACCTGAATTATTATTCAATGAACCACCGTTACGACCGTTTTGCTGCATTTATGACAAGGGCTGCTTACTCTTACGATGGTAAATATTCGTTTAACGCTACCGGCAGATACGATGGTTCGAACCAGTTGGGTAGCTCAGCTACAGCAAGGTGGTTGCCAACCTGGAACGTTTCTGGTGCCTGGAACATTGATAAAGAAAAGTTTTTTGATAACGATAAGCTTACTAAAATCTTAAACCGGGCTACCATACGGGCTACTTATGGCTTAACGGCCAGTTTAGGTAGCGCTACAAACTCGGCGCTGGTTTTAAGAAATGGAAGTGCATTAAGACCATATACCAGCGAAACCGAATCGGTGATGAATATCGAGTATATTGAAAACAGAGATTTAACCTGGGAAAAACAATACGAAACCAATATTGGTGTAGACCTTGGCTTTTTTAAAGATAAGTTAAATTTAACAGTTGATGTATACAATAGAAATGGTTTCGATTTAATCAGTCCACTAAGAACTTCGGGTATTGGTGGGCAGTATTTAACCACGGCTAACTATGCTGATATGAATTCGAAAGGTATTGAGGTAACCTTAAGCGGACCAATTATTAAAACGGAGGACTGGAACTGGAAGAGTAATTTAAACTTTGGTTACAACAGAAACAAAGTAACTAAACTCTCAAGCCCACAAAATATATTTAGCCTGGTAGCGGCCGATGGTGGTCCTCAGCAAGGCTATCCATACCGGGGTCTATATTCAGTTGATTTTACTGGCTTGAACCACGATACTGGTATCCCTGAATTTATCAATGAAAAAGGTGAGAAAAGTACCAATGTTTATATGCAGAGTTTAGAAACCAAATACCTGAAATATGAAGGTCCCACAGATCCGAAATTAACAGGTGGTTTTTATAATAGTGTAAGTTACAAAGGCTTTACATTGGGTTCGTTATTTACCTTTTCGGCCGGAAATAAAATCAGGCTGAACCCGATATTTGCCACTTCTTATTCAGACTTGGATGCATTGCCGAACGAATTTAAAGACAGGTGGACTTTACCTGGCGATGAGCTGAAAACCAATATCCCTTCAATTCTGGATATAGAAGCTGCAGCTAAAATAAGTGGAACATATCCTTACAATACCTACAACTATTCTACAGCTAGAGTTGCTGATGGTGGTTTTATCAGGTTAAAACAAATATCTCTTTCATATGCACTACCTGCAAAAATCCTGAAAACTATTGGCGCAAACAACGCATCAATCAGTGCTGTTGCCAATAACTTTTGGTTAATCTATTCGGATAAAAAGCTAAAAGGACAAGATCCTGAGTTTTTTGCCTCAGGTGGTGTAGCCTTGCCAATTCCAAAACAGTATACACTTTCGCTAAAAGTTGGATTCTAATTTAAATTGAACAGAAAATGAAAAAGAATAAAATATTCATATATATCGCATGCTCAGGCTTACTACTATCTGGTGGTTGTAAGAAATTTTTGGAGCATCAGCCAGACGACCGTACTGAATTAAACAGCCCGGTTAAAGTTGCCGAATTACTGGCCAATGCCTATCCACATGGCAGTTATCTTCCTTTTACCGAAGCCATGAGCGATAATGCCGGCGATAAAGGGATAACAGCCAGGGCTTTACCCAATTCATCTCCATGGAATTACATTGATCAGATTGACGCAACCTCAGTAGATACCCCTCCATTTTATTGGAATGCTTGCTATAAAGCCATTGCGGCAGCAAATTATGCTTTGGAAGCTATTGATAAAGGCGGCAATACTCCAGCATATTCGGCCAGCAGGGGTGAAGCACTTGTAGCCAGGGCTTACGTACACTTTATGTTAGTTACCTTGTTTGCTAAAGCTTACGATCCAGCTACAGCTGCATCCGATCCGGGTATTCCGTATGTTACCTTGCCACAAAAAATAGTAGAGGGTAATTATACCAGAGGCACAGTAGCAAGTGTTTATGCCAATATTGAGAAAGATTTAACCGAAGGATTACCACTGCTCAATAACAATAGCTACAGGGTGCCAAAGTATCATTTTACCACACAGGCGGCCCGTGCTTTTGCTACATGCTTTTATTTATTTAAAAGAGATTATCAAAAAGTAATCGATAATGCCAATGCTGTTTTCCCGGCGGCTACAATTACCGATAACCTAAGGGCCTGGAATACTACTTATAATGTATTGGGTTTTTATGAGTTGCAGGCATTGTACTCCAACTCTACCGAACCTGCCAACTTGTTGTTACAGGAAGCAAATTCGTATTGGGGAAGAAATTATGGTGCTTACAATTACGGATTAAGCTCGGGGGTATTGTCAACAGTGTATAATCCGGGTAACAACCCAACCGGAAAATCGCTGGCCATGGTTGCGAAAATTTTTGGTGCAAACGAAGCATTTTATAATATTCCTAAATTCAGAGAGCACTTTGTAAAAGAGACCATTAGTGCCAACTTTGGCGATGCCTACAATATGGTACCTTTACTAACTACCGAAGAGGTGTTGTTTAACCGGGCCGAAGCCAATGCCATGCTTGGCAACAATGCCCAAACCATTGCCGATTTGGATATTTATTTATCTAAAAGGATTATTGGCTATTCTGCAACTACCGATAAATTTACAGAAACCAAAGCTACTACATTTTTTACAGGCTTATCTGCTAAAGATGCTTTGGTGGCGACAGTTATCAACTTTAAACGCCAGGAATATATGCACGAAGGCTTAAGGTGGTTAGATATTGTAAGGCTGAAAATCCCGATTGTACATGTTCCAGCCAATGGTTTAAATACAATTACACTGGGAGTTAATGACCCGAGAAGGTTGGTTCAAATCCCACAAGATGCTGTTGCAGCAGGTTTAGCTGCAAATCCCAGATAACTATAAAAGCATATTATTATGAAAAAGACATTATTAATGGTTGCTTTAGCAACAATCTTTTTAGCAGGATGCAGCAAAAAAGATGATTTAAGTGCCAATATAGTTGGTTTGGGCGGCGATACCTGGACCAAGGGGCCAATAGATGAATGGATTAGTACAAACTATACTACTCCATATAACATTGAAGTAAAATATAAATGGGACAGGTCTGAACTGGGAGAAATTTATAAGAACGTTGTACCGGTTAAAGAAGAATTGGTAGTGCCCATTATGAGCATTATTAAAAGTACCTGGATAGTGCCATATGCAGCAATAAAAGGTGAAGATTTTATGAAGAAATATACCCAAAAACAGTTTTATCTGGCGGGTAGCCCTTCGTACAACAGCAATGGTACCATTACCCTGGGTACGGCAGAAGCGGGCCGGAAAATTGTTTTGCTTGACCTGAACACCTTTAATCCGGCCAATAAGCCTTCTGTGAAACAGATTTTACATACCATGCACCACGAGTTTGGCCATATCCTGAATCAGAATATTGCCGTGGTGCCTGATTATCAAAGAATCACGCCTTCTGATTATACCGCTACCTGGTTTAATATTTTTAGAGGTGCATACTCTACAAATCCGGCGCTGGATAAGATTATGTACGAGGCCGATTTTTGGGGAAAGGGTTTTATAACACCTTACTCAAGATCAAATAAGGATGACGATTTTGTGGAGACTTTATCAACTTTACTGGAAAGCGGACAAGCTAATTTTGATAACATCATAAATAATCTCTTTGTGTATGACGGGCTTTATATCAAAAGAAACGGAAAAGGGGTTTACGAACAAAATACCGATGCGAGGGCTAAGCTCTTAAAAAAGAAATCGATTGTGGTATCTTATATGAAAGATAGCTGGGGTATAGATTTAACTGATTTACAAATCAGAACTCAGTCTGCAATAGAAGCACAATCGGCAACTCCAGATTTTAACAGTTTATTGGGACCGGGTAAAACTTATAGTACCATTACCATAAACCCTCAAAAATTAACAGGTTTATCAACCAAGTTTTTAACGGCTTATAATACTGCAAATACAACCCTACAGGCTGGCAATCCACAAACCAATAAAGGTTATTATATCGACAATATTTCGTTAATTTTTACAGCGGCTAATAAACTTACTTTAAGGGTTAATTATATGGATCCAACGGTGGCTTTAGGTGTTGGTAACAATGGCGATTTCGATTACGATATCAGCAATGTTAATGGGGTGATTACCCTGACCTATGCTGCTTCACAGCCAACCACAGCTAATTATGCTAATGCCAGGGTTATCGAAACTTACATTCCTACTTTGCTAGCCTATTTCAACAGTCAGGCATTTAATGTTCGTTGGGTGGATGATATTGTACCACAATCGAAAAGTATATTCGGTGGTCTTGTAAAAACAACAGATGCAACCTCATATTTATTTGGAACATTGTAATAATTAAAGATCAAAAATGATGAAAAAGCATTTATTATACATACTCTTGTTTACATTGGCATTGGGTGCCTGTAAAAAAGATACAACAGAGCCGGCTATCGGTAATGTTGATGACCGGTTATCGGCAACCTTAACAGCGTATCAGACACAGCTAACCGGAGCACAATTTGGTTGGAGAGGTTTCTTATTGACAAACAGTAAAGTAGTTGGTACTTTTTTATTCAGTTTTACTGATAAAAACAGAACAACCATGTCTGCAGATTTTAATCCAACACCTGCTGAAAGTTCATATCGCCTTAAAGCACTGCAGCGCCCAACTTTATTATTCGATTCTTATTCTACCTTACATTTATTAGCAGATCCAACTCCGTCGGTACTAGGTGGTACTACTGGTAGCGGATATTTGGCAGATTTTGAGTTTGCATTCTTATCTTCCAATGCGGATACAATTAAGCTAGAAGGAACCTTTAATAAAAGTAAGCTGATTTTAGTCCGGTCGAAGTCTGCGGCAGAAAATAGTGATGCCTTGACTTCTCCTGAAGCTATGGCCACCACTTTATCCAAACTTAGAACTTACTTTAAAAGAACCACTATTGGTGGAGCGAACTGCGAGGTTAGAATTGACGTTGGGCAAAACATTATTGGCTTTAATTATCTCGATGCGGGCGTAATGAAAAAAGTTAGCAGCAGTTATTATGTTTCGGGTACAACCATAAATTTATTTACACCAATAACTGTTGGTACAGCTACGGTAAGCGAAATCAACGGAGTAAATTTTAATACAGGAACCGGATTTATCAGTGGCAGCATTAAAGGAGGGGAGGCTATAGAGATTAAAGAAGCGATTGTACCAATTGAATATGATAAAACTGCAGCGCAAAGGTGGTTTAATGCTCCAACTAACGGTGCTTATTGGACGTGTTTTAACGGATTTACGATTGATGGAGTGCCCGATGCCTATGGTTTAAGGACTATACCAGGGTTTAATTTTCTAATTTTTTACTCTAAATTCAATGTAGCTTATTCTCGTTTAGGCTTTATTGTAGGAGGAGCTTATGGCGCATATGGACCCGCGCCAATAGCAGCTTTCCCTGCTGATGGTACTATTAAATTTACTAATGCCGGATCATTTGGAACGGCACCTGTAGCAATCAGGAATATTGTAACAAATACACAAAATAACTTTTTCAAAGCCGCTGGGTTTTATGTTATTCAATCAGGCGAAAAATCGTATGATTTAGTTGCTTTCGATGATGCCAGAAGCTGGATTTCATTTGAATAATAAATAAATAGGAATTTGATTAAATTAACCGCACCTCTCAGCCCCGCCCTTAAAGCGGGGTTTTTAATTTTAACATTTTTTTTGGCCTGTAAAATTTCTTAATCATTATATTTGGTAGAGAAGTTTGACTATTACGTAACTAAATTGGTTTAGTAAAATAATTTCCAGGCTTTAACTAAATCTTTCTATTATTACATACAGTAGATAGCCTTATGACTAATTAAATTTATGGCGGTAAGCAATGTGGAAAAAGAACGTGCACTGATTAGCAAGATTGTGGAGGGCGATGAACAAGCCTTTTCTGTTCTGTTTTTCAAATACCTGCCCGTACTTCAGGTATTCGCCACAAAATTTACGAAGTCTGACGATGCCGCAGAAGAAATTATTCAGGATGCCTTTTTAAGGGTATGGCTTAACCGCGATAAACTGGCTGAGGTTGAAAATGTGAAGGCTTATCTGTATAAGTACGTATCAAATGAATGCTTAAGCTACCTGCGTAAAAAACTTAAAACCGATAAAATGGTTGATGCTTTTACTGCTAAACAAACGGATAGCCACAATAGCACCGTCGAAACCATTAATTTGAATGAGGTAACTAAAATTATTGCAGTTGCCATTGAAAAATTGCCGGATCAACGCCGGAATATATACCAGCTGAGCCGTCGCGATGGTAAAACTATTCCCGAAATTGCCGAAATACTCCGCATATCGCCAAATACTGTTAAAAATGCTTTGGTTTCGGCCTTAAAATCTATTCGCATTCACCTCGATCAGCATGGAATTGTCTTCATTTTTCCTTTTGTTTTCCTCTTTTTGAAAATAAAATAATTTTTTTTTAAATCCAGATAGTCCTAATTCCCTTTCACTGCTTCTTAGTATTGTAGCCCCATTATGGAACAACGTATAAATTACTTATTAAAACAGTTTACAGCAGATGCACTGAGCCCTGAAGAAAAGCAGGAGCTTTTAGTATTGGCAACAGATCCGGCCTCCGCAGTTAGCGATGAAATCGTAAAGATGATCATGGCTGAAGAAGCAGCTACTACTGAAGTAGCCGTAACTGAAAAATGGGAGGCTGTGCTGAATAATATACTGGCTACTGATAAACCGAAAAAAACACCACGCAGTATTTTGCTACGACCTTTAAAGTGGGCTGCAGCCGCGGCCGTGTTGGTTGTATTTTCGTTTACAGCCTATTTATCGCTAAATAAAAAGAAAGAACATGTTTTTGCCTCCGATGTGGCGCCGGGCAAAAATAAAGCCATCTTAACTCTGGCCGATGGCAGGAAAATATCACTAAGTGATGCGGCAAACGGCGATCTTATTGAGCAGGCCGGGGTATCGATTTCAAAAACCGCAAATGGCCAGCTGGTATATCATATCCAAAAAACAACTGGCGATATAGACGATTCGAAAGTAAATACCATTTCTACTCCAAATGGGGGCGAGTGGGAAATCAGGTTGCCTGATGGTTCTGTGGTATGGCTTAATGCCGCCTCGTCTTTGCAATACCCCTTAAATATTGGCTCATCAAAACAGCGTAAGGTTGAGCTAAGCGGCGAAGCCTATTTCGAGGTGGCCAAAGATAAAGCGCACCCGTTTATTGTTAAAACTTTAAAGCAGGAGCTGGAGGTTTTAGGTACACATTTCAACATCAACAGCTATGCGAATGAAATTGTAACCAGAACTACATTGCTCGAAGGTAGTGTGCGGATTTCTGATTTAAGCTCAAATGATATGCTTGTGTTGAAACCAGGTGAGCAATCGGTACTATCAAAAAACGGAATAGAAATTAAAAAAGCAAATACCGACGAGGCTATCGCATGGAAAAATGGGTATTTCATGTTTGATAACGAAAAACAGGAAAGTATTTTGCGCAAAATTGCCCGCTGGTATAATGTGGAAATAGAATATGCCGATCCTGAAGCGAAAGAAGTAATGTATTACGGAACGGTAAGCCGTTTTGAAAAAATATCAAAAGTGCTCAGAAAATTTGAGCAAACCGGCGAAGTTCGCTTCGATATTAAGGGCAATAAAATAATTGTCTATAAAGAATAAACGAGTAAAAAGATGATGGAGTAACTAACCTTTATCTATAAAAAAGAAATAACAAATTAATCAACCATAACCTAGCTAATCATGAATAGACCTCGACAAATCTCCTGATGATCCAAAGTTAAACGCATAAAAAAGGAGTGCTTGCAACACCCCCTTTTATTATCTGTTTAGCTATTCCGAAAACCGGAATCGATTAAAATCAATTATTTCTTGGATAACCGCGAAACGCTTTTTGGCGTCCAAACTTTCTTGCGTTCCGCACAAAAAACAGACTATTAAATGTACAAAATTTATATTAGAATTTTATGTACGCATCGCCGCTACATACCTAAATTACTATTAATGATGAAGTTAATTACGGTCGTTCTGCTTGCCTCGTTAATGCAGGTGAGTGCAGCTTCATTCGGCCAGCTGGTTACATTAAAAGAAAAAAATGTAACCCTCGAAAAAATGTTCCGCGAAATCAGATTGCAATCTGGTTATGATGTACTGCTCTCTACCAGTAAAATTAGTAGTACCACTACTTTTAATGCAAATTTTAGCAATTCGACCATTGAGGAAGTAATGGCAAAAATTATTGCAGGAAATGATTTAACCTACACAATTGAGGATAAAACCATCCTCATTAAGCCAAAAGAAAAAACAATTTTGGATAAAGTGCTTGGCTATTTTGTGGCTGTAAAAGTAAGTGGAAAGGTGAGGGATAAAAGTGGTTCTGTTTTGCCAGGAGTTAGCGTTAGGGAAAAAGGTGCAGCTAATGCAGTATCGACTAACACATCGGGCGATTATACCATCTCAGTAAAAGAGGGCGCTGTTTTAACCTTTAGTTATATTGGCTACAAAACACTCGAAGTACCTATTGGCAGTAAAACAACTCTTAATGTAACCTTAGAAGAAGATGCGGCTCAACTTAGCGAGGTGAATGTGGTATCAACAGGTTATCAGCAATTGGATAGAAAGTTGTTTACAGGATCTGCAACGCAGGTAAAGGCTGTTGATGCACAGCGTAACGGGGTGCCAGATATTAGCCGTATGCTTGAAGGGCAGGTTGCCGGTGTATCGGTACAGAATGTATCGGGTACTTTTGGTGCAGCTCCCAAAATCCGTGTGCGTGGTGCTACTTCTATCTCGGGCGATAACAAACCGCTTTGGGTAGTAGATGGAATTATCCTGGAAGATGTAGTTAATATCTCAAACGAGTCGCTTTCTACAGGTGATGCCAATACCCTTATCGGATCGTCGGTAGCGGGTTTAAATCCTGATGATATTGAAAGCTTCAATATTCTGAAAGATGCTGCTGCAACAGCGATGTATGGAGCTAGGGCAATGAACGGGGTAATTGTAGTAACCACTAAAAAAGGTCGCCAAACTGAAGGTGCACCAAGGATAAGTTACTCAGGTAATTTTACCACCTATTTAAAACCTACTTACGATAACTTTGATATTCTGAACTCCGCAGATCAAATGTCTGTGCTGATGGAAATGTATAGCAAAGGCTATTTTCAACATACTTCAGCCTCAAGAGGCGCAGATGGTGGGCCATTCTATAAAATGTATAATGCTTTATACGATTACGATGCGGCGACAGATACTTATGCGCTAAAAAATACAAATGTTGATAGGGCTCAGTTTCTAAACAGATACGCCAATGCAAACACGGATTGGTTTGATATTTTATTCAAAAATTCGTTAATGCAGGAGCATTCTGTTAGTATGTCATCGGGTACTGAGCGATTCCAGACTTACGCATCTACCTCATATCTGCACGATAATGGCCAAACCCTTGGTAGCAATGTAGATCGTTTTACCGGTAATTTCAGGGCCAACTTTAAAATGAACAGTAAATTAAGTGGTGAGTTTATCATTAATGGCTCAATCAGAGATCAACAAGCTCCAGGTAGTTTAAACCGTACTTCTGATCCTGTTTTTGGTACATTTTCAAGAAACTTCGATATTAACCCATATTCTTACGCTTTAAATACGAGCAGGGCGATGACCGCCTATGATGAAAATGGTGGATTGGAGTTTTTTAATAGGAATTATGCGCCATTTAATATTTTAAATGAGTTAGATAATAATTATTTAAAATTGGGTCAAATCGATTTTAAAGTTCAGGGTGGGTTAAAATATAAAATTATCCCTTCGTTAACCTACTCGGTTGATGGAGCTTACAGGTTTGCAAAAACTGAACGTAAAACCTACATTTTAGAAAATTCGAATATGGCGTTGGCTTTTAGGGCAGCTACTGATGCGACCACTATTGGCGATAACCCATTTTTATATACAAACCCCGATGATTTAACAAAATTACCTGTGGTAATCTTGCCAGAAGGTGGTTTTTACAATACTATTTCTGATGACCTGAAAAATTATTATTTCAGGCAGAATCTGGAGTTTGATAAAACCTTTAATAAAGATCACCGCCTAAATATTTTTGGCTCAATGGAGGTGAGGTATACAGACCGCCAAACTGCTAGTTTTGATGGAGTTGGCTATCAGTATGATAACGGTGGTATTGTAAATGCAAATTATCTGTATTTCAAAAAAGCGCAGGAATCTGGTGCTCCATATTATAGTATGGGCTACGGTGCAGACCGCTTTGCGGCATTTGCGTTAAGAGCAGCTTATTCTTATAAAGATAAATATAGCTTTAATGCCACAACCCGTTACGATGGTTCTAACTTAATGGGAAAAAGCAGAACCGCAAGGTGGCTGCCAACCTGGAACGTTTCTGGTGCCTGGAATGTTGATCAGGAAAACTTTTGGCCTAAAAACGATATCTTATCGTCAGCAAGGATTAGGGGAACTTATGGTTTAGTTGCGAATATTGGAAATGCAAAAAATTCGGCTGCAATTTTCTACAATCAATTGGCCAGACGACCTTACGATACGGAAAAGGAAACGCTTACCTATATTTCCAGCTTAGCCAACTCAGAGTTAACCTGGGAAAAATTAAAAGAAGCCAACCTGGGTTTCGACTTAACCTTTTTAAAGGACAGGTTAAGTTTTACCGCAGATTTATACACCAGGAATATTTTTGACCTGATTGGTACTATAAATACTTCTGGTATAGGTGGCCAATATGCAAAAACAGCAAATTATGGTAAAATGAAAGCAAAAGGATTGGAGTTAACCCTTGGTGGTACACCGGTTCAACAGGGCGATTTCAAATGGAGGACTCAGATTAATATGGCTTTCAATAGAAATGAAATCACCGAATTACAGAATACACCAAGAATTTTTGATCTGGTTAGTGATGTAGGCGGATCGATAGTAGGCAATCCTAGAGGCGGTTTATATTCTATTCAATTCGCAGGTTTAGACCATAATTACGGTTTCCCATATTTTATCGACGATGCAGGACTTAAAAGTTCTTATGTAAACTTACAGAGTACTAAAACAGGCTTCTTAAAATACGAGGGCCCAACAGATCCAACTTTTACTGGTGGTTATTACAACCAGTTTAGATACAAACAATTTAGTGTATCTGCCTTGTTCACATTTGCAACCGGAAACGTAGTCAGACTGGCACAAGAATTTTCTTCTGGCTATCCTGATATTTATTCGATGACGAAATCGATGTTAAACAGATGGATACAACCAGGCGACGAGGCTTTTACTACTGTACCATCCATCCTGGATCCGGTTACCGCGAGTAAGGTAATTACCAACACTTCGGGTTCGGTAATTTCAGCTGCTTATCCGTACAATTTATATAATTTTTCGACTGAAAGAGTGGCAAAAGGTGATTTTATCCGTTTTAAACAAATATCAGTTACGTACGACATCCCTAAAAAAATCACTTCAAAATTGAACATGTCTAATGCTTCGGTTTCATTTATAGGAAACAACGTTGCTTTGCTGTATTCAGATAAAAGATTAAATGGTGCCGATCCTGAATTTTTTGGAAATGGCGGTGTGGCGTTGCCAATACCTAAACAATACACAATATCATTAAAGGTTGGATTTTAAAAAAAAAGATTATGAACTTAGATAAACTAAAATATTTTGTATTTGGATCTGCCATCTTATTGTTAACTCCATCTTGCAATAAATATTTAGATACAAACCCTGATAACAGAACCGAAATTAATTCGGTTGACAAGGTAGCTCAATTGGTGGGGACTGCTTATCCAGCATATGATTATTTGACATTCACCGAGGCTGCATCTGATAATACAGAAGATAAAGGCCCAGGTATAGGTACAGTAACAGATATAACCAGCAGACCTTATTTTTGGCAGGATGTTGCCGGCTCAAACACCAATACCCCAACTAACTATTGGACAGGTTGCTACAGAGGAGTTGCTGCTGCCAATCAGGCTTTAGAAGCCATAGCACAAAATAACTTCGGTACAGCAGTATTACCTTATAAAGGTGAAGCTTTAGTAGCAAGGGCCTATGCACATTTTATGCTGGTTACTTTATTTGCTAAAGCTTATGTAATTGGTGGCGCTAATGATTCGCCGGGTATACCTTACGTAACCGAGCCGGAAACACAGGTAATTAAACAATATGACAGAGGTACAGTACAATCTACTTACGAGAAAATTGAGAAAGATTTAACCGAAGGGATGGCTTTGTTATCGGCATCGGCTTACTCTGTTCCTAAATTCCACTTTACACCTGCGGCAGCACATGCCTTTGCTGCACGTTTTTATTTATTTAAAGGCGATTGGCAAAAGGTAATCGATCAGGCGTCGGCAATTTCTACGGAGAGTTTTGCAAGCATCATCAGACCAATAAACAGCACTTTAGATGCAATGGCTTATGCCGATTATAAAGTTGCATTAACCAAAGACGATCAGAAATATAATTTATTGCTGGCTAACCAGTATTCTACCTATCAAAGAACCTATCCAAGATACGGATATGGTGCAAATTTGGTTAAAATGTTTGCGGCAGGTTACAATGTTACAGGTAAGGCCTATGCATTTAAAATTGCGTCTACTGGTGTGCCTAACTATACAACTGGTAAATATGCTGAGTTTTTCTATATCACCAACCAGGTAGCCAATACAGGCTTGCCTTACATTATGTCGCCGTTATTAACTACCGATGAGGCATTAATGAACCGTGCCGAAGCTTATGCCCGTTTAAATCAGTTCGATAATGCCATTAAAGATGTAAATACGATCTTAAGTGCAACGGTTAAAGGTTATGTTGCCAATGATGCCACTAATTTAGATAAGGTAAAAACTTTTTATGGTATTACCGATTCGCAGGAAGCCGTAATTAAGCTAATCTTAGAAACCAAGAAGGCGATCTTTTTACAAGAAGGAATCAGGTGGATGGATATTTTGCGTAACCGGATTACAGTTAAACACAATGTTTTAGATGCCGTAGGTAACGAAACATTTATTGAGCTGGCACCAGATGATAATAGACGTATGTTTCAACTACCTGAAGAAGCCAGACTTTCTGGTGTACCATTAAATCCAAGGTAATTAATTAGAAATATGATGAAAAAGAATATATTTAAAATATTTGCTGCATTAATTTTTGTTTTTGTAGTTCAATCTTGTAAAAAGGAAGATGCGGTAAGCATTGATCTGACGAAATACATCGATAACCCTTCAACACAAAACGATGTTGATAAATGGCTAAAGACCAATTTTTTAGATGCTTATAATATTGATGTGATTTATCGTTACAGCGATTATTATAAAGATTACGATAAAATAGTAAGCCCGGTAAACGTTGCGAAAGTGATGCCGCAAATGCAGACTGTGTTGGATGGTTTTATTGCTCCGTATAAAAAAGTTGCCGGACAAACATTTGTGAAAGAAAGGTTGCCTAAAGAGTGGGTACTTTATGGCTCAGGTGCTTATCAAAGCGATGGATCAATGATTTTAGCTACTGCATCAGCAGGTAAGCGCGTAACCATCTACGATTTAAATAACTTTGATATATCTAATGCTGATTTGGTAGTTCGAAAATTAAGAACAATACACCACGAGTTTACGCATATTCTGAATCAGATCGTTCCGATGCCTACTGATTTTCAAACCATTACAAAGGCTACTTACAACGCTACCTGGACTACTGTAGCTGATGCAACAGCAAGAGATAATGGTTATGTAACACCCTATGCTTCTAGTGAGCCAGGAGAAGACTTTGCAGAAACAACTACGCATTTACTTGTTTTGGGGCAGGCCTGGTTTGATGCTCGTGCAAATGCATCGACAGCTGCCGGTAAGCTTGCACTAAAGGCAAAGGAGGCTAGTGTGGTACAGTATTTCACAATTAATTTAGGTATCGATTTTAGAACCTTACAGCGCGAGGTACAAAATGTAGTTAGAAATACCTATAAATATTCTGCTTCTACTTTCCCTTATTGGATTGGCCAGGGTTTATTTAAAACCATTACCATAGATTTGTCGAACCCCGTATATACTTCTTCCGGAATCTCCACCAACTTTAGCACTGCTTATCAAGCTTCTGTTACAGGCGTTGCAGCTGTAGGTAATGCGAACAGGAAACTGAACTATATCAGATTGGATTTCTTATCTACAACTGCGGCCAATCTGTACTTAAATTATACCAATACTGCGGGTTCTACTTTAGAAGCTTTGTATGCCTTGAACATGACTTTTAATGCAACTACCGGTGCTACAAAATTTACTGTTGGAACACCAAGAGACACCACTACACCGTGGACAAATGCCACAGTAATTCAAGCAGGGGCTCAGCCTTTAATCAATTATTTAATAGGGAGCAATTTTATTGCCGACTGGATGCCAGCCAATATTGGCACTAATAATTTTAATAGTTACGGCGGCTTTTATGTAAGTGGTACCCCAGCAAATTATTTTTATGGCGTATTAGGCCAAACAACATTATAGGATATGAGAAAGATATTATATTTTTTTATAACACTACTGATCATTTCAGGGTGTAAAAAATCATCGTTTGTATCTGATTTTGATCAAACGCCCGAAGATAGGATGGCAACATCTATCGCTTTAGTCAGCAATACGCTCACCTCCGCTTCAAATGGCTGGGTGGCAACCTTATCCACGTCGGCAGGTGGTGGTTTTGGTTTTTATATGACCTTTGATAATCAACAGAACGTAAGCATGTATGCCGATTTAACAGACGATGCTTCAATAACAAGTGCTAATTCGACTTATAGAGTAAAAACAGGTTTAGGGGCCGATTTAATTTTTGATACCTATAATTACCTTTCTATGTTAGCCGATCCGAATGCGAGTGCTTTTGGCGGAACCCAACCTACTGGCTTTAAAAGTGATGTTGAATTTACCTATGTAAGATCATCTGCCGATAGTATTGTTTTTATTGGAAAGCAATATCGCCAGCTTTTAAAAATGGTTAAGGCTACAGCTGCACAGAAAGCTACTTATACCGCTGGTGGTTATAAAACGGCTATCAATAAAGTGAAAGATTATTTTGCTGCGGTTAAATATCCATATATAGAGATTACTTCAGGCTCAGCGGTTTTAAAAGTTGGCTTGAGTGTAAACACAAGTAGTGGATTGGCTTCAGGTAAAAGAGGTACTTTAACAGGTGTATTAGCCGATGGGGTATCGACAGCATCAGGTACAGGTAAATTCGCCTTTAACTTAACAGGCGCAGATTTTGTCGGTTCAGATTTTGTTTATCAGGGGATTACGTTTGTGCGTTTGGCCTGGAAAGATGCTGCCACTTTGGCTTTGTATGATTCTACTGGCAAAGAATATATCCTTAAATCAAATCCAGTACCACTAACACCGCTTGCTTTATTGTACGGCTTTCCAACTACGTATACCTATAGGAAAATTATGATTGGTGGCACATCACCTGTAGCTGGCGGAGCATTATTACCAAGTGGTGTTACCTCACAGTTTAATACGGTTTACCAGGCCATGGTAACCAGATTGGCTGCTTTAAGTCCGGCAAGAACAATAGTGGGTATTAGTTTTACTTTAACGGGTAATAGCACAGCAATATTAAATGTCAGTCCGAATAATGGCACCTCAACCTTTAGTGCAAATGCTACATTTAGTTATTCGATAACCGATGGAGTAATTACTTTAACTAAGCCTATTTATGATAGCAATTGGACAGCTAGGGGAACAGAATACGATGGTATAAAGAATTTCTTTTTATCAGGACCATTTAAAATCGACTGGGTAACAAGTACCAATCCCAGCAGTCCATTATTAGGTGGCCTTTATCGGGTAGCAGACGCCACGTCATTTTTCTATGGAACATTATAAAAGAATAAAATATTAAGTTTAATTCATCTCTCCCGTAACCCTTGCTGTAAAAGGCAAGGGTTTTTTTACGACATAATTTTTAAACCCGTACCCACGTTAATGAGTGAAGTCTCTAAAAACAATATAATGCATTAATAAACAAATTGTTGTGTTGAATTGGCGTTGATGAATCGGCTTTGTAGCAAAGTGTGTTCTGTTGCTCACAGGGTTAAATTGCTTGAGTGAGAACTACAAATTAGACTAAACGACTGTTTTTTCATTGGAACAACCGTTTAGTTTATCTAGGTCTTATTTGTTTGCTGAACAACAATGTTCAAGAATAGTGATGATTAGGTTAATGGAATCGCTTTCAATAGAAGATCAGTATCCCCATATTCATAATATAATTTATAACTAAATCTACTTAATGTTTTTGCCAAGATAAAGAATTAATATTATGGCAAGTATGTAAAGGAAATCACGCGTTTCAATAATCGAAATGCGTGATTTGTGTTCTAATAGTGTAAAATGGTCAATTTACAGAGGGTGAATCATTCGGTAAATAGTCACTACCGATCCGTTAATTATTTTGGCAATTTTAATTAATCCATTATTATTTGAATGAAAATAAAAACCATCTGAAGCTATAATCGTATAATTAGTATTGGCATAATATTTATTATCCAAAGGATTTTGGAACACTTCGAGGTCTTGGGAATAATCAGTTACAGTATCTTTGAGCTCAGACTCAGAGCTCCAATACATAATGGTAACCGGTAAGGGAGTTGGCAATGATAACGGTTCGTCATAAAGAGGTAAAATTTCGTTAAATTTTGGAATGCCTTCCATATCTCCTGGAGCAATTTTTTTTAACCATCCTGTCAAACTAGCAGCTAGACCATATTCAATCCCTTTATCAATACGACGATATTGACCGCTCGGATTTAGGCTGCCTGCCCTATAATCAGCTATTACAGCTCTAGTCCATCCTACGATGTATCCGATCAGATCTAATTGTATTATGGGGTTCTCTAATTTAGTTGGATCATAATTGTCTAACTCTTGAGAATTATGCCAATAGTTGTTTGAAGCTTTAGCTAAGTTTAATAATCCCAAATATAGTTCGCCTTCATTTTCTTCAAAAACTACTGTTTGGTATTGGGCTTGTATTGTATTAAGTCTATTTTCAAAGTATGTTTTTGCATCAGCTTGATTCAAATTGAGGTTATAACCGTCCGAAAAAATGTTCTTTAACTGTCCGACCATGTTTTTTTCTCTTACAGTTAACAAATTTTCATCGTCAAGTCTCGAGAGTTCATCATCCCATACATCTTCAACAGATGTTGGAGTCAAATTATCAACAGCACTTTGTAGTACTTCGACTGCGTCAGGTATAGGAACTTCATTGCCGCCATTAGAGTTAACATACCCAATTGAAAAAGAAATGACCTGCTTTGATATGGAGTTGTCATTAACAAGATTTGAACCATCTCCAAGCTGCCAGCCAGAAACACTATCGTTTGCCGTTAATGCTTTACTTCCCTTTAAAAAGTAGTCTAACCCTTCATTATGAACGATGCCGACATTCTCAGTATATTCTCTAAGCTTGGAATTATACAATTTTGTGTCGAGTAAAGGTTTTGCGTCTTGCTTCTTACAAGAAATGGTAACAGCCATAAAAATAGTGGCATAAAATAGGAACATAAAATAGTTTTTTCTCATTTTAATTTGTTTTTTTGTGTTTAAAAAATTACTCAAATATATATGTTATTATTATTGTTATATATAATTAATAATATTAATTATTATATTTATAATAATACATTCATTGTATTTTTTTATACTTTGTGAATGTAATTAATTGATCTCCTTTTGGAAAAAAATAATCTATATTCCTTGTTATATTCGTTTATTTTGTTCATATCCTACCACAAAGATCCAATATCTAGAAAGGACAAAGTTTCTTAATGCCTCTAATTGCACATGGGTGGGAGCAAACAAGAATCTTAGGCAGGATGCATTGAATAGTACAAACGAGATGGAGCGAGTAGCAAGAGGTAAGGATTGAGCACTTTTTGTACTGATTAATATATCAGACTATAGGTTTGGTATATTGAAGATTAGGTATGATAATAGTCAGAATAGGATCGAAAAGAATCGCACATTATTTAATGTTGTAACCGGTTAAAAGTGATTGAAATCTGGTGTTTTGAATATGAAAACGGATAGTTTTCATCTAGGAATTTCCAGTTTTTGATTAGGAATTATTTTGGCTGGAATTTATTTTGGCAATCTTTTTTAAACAGCGCCTTTTATGACATAATTTTTAAACCCCTCCACACGTTTATGCTTATATTTGTAGCGCATGAAAAAGAAAGTAATTTTTATCCTGTTTATACTGGTATTAACTTTTGCGGTAAGCCCTAAAGCTAATGCACAATGTTCTATGTGTACCATTAATGCTGAGCAGGGCGTTAAAAACGGCAATACACAAACGGCAGGTTTAAATACGGGGGTTTTATATCTGTTATCTATTCCATACTTAATGGCGGTAATTGTTGGGGTAATATGGTATAAAAAGTATCGTAAAAAAAATATCCACCTCAATATGAAAAGGGAACCTTTTAATTTAAATTAAAAGTATGTCTGGCACTACCTCAAAACTTTATGCCATTGTACACTGCAAGTGCCCACATTGCCGTAGGGGAGATATTTTTACCGGTAGCATGTATGGCTGGAATATACAGCATACTAAAGAAATTTGCGGGCACTGTGCACAGCGTATAGAAATAGAACCCGGTTATTTTTATGCCGCTATGTACGTAAGCTATGCCATGAATGTGATAGAAATGCTAGTGGCCAGCTTTGTTACCTATTTAATTTTCGGACCGCTTACCGATAGTACTTTCTGGCATTACCTCATCGTAATTTTTACGGGCTGTTTTATCCTGTATCCTTTTAATTACCGATATTCGAGGATCATTTTACTTCACGTTTTATCGCCAAATATTAAGTATAAGCCGTATTACGATAAGTAACTCTGGTTAATCGTTTAAATTGTATAAACTGGTTAATTGTTAGGTTATCTAATAAACAATTAAAATATTAACCGATTAGTTTTTAGACTCTTGTGTGGGCTTACGATTAACCGATTAAAACAATTAACCAGTTAACCTCAAGATATATGCTTAAAAAAGAGACCCTCAGTTTTATAAAAGATGTTGCGGAAAATAATAACCGCGAATGGTTTGCTGTTAATAAAGAGTTATACGAAGAAGCTAAACATGATGTTTTAAAACTTGTAAGTGCCATTATTCCCGAACTTGCAAAAGTTGACCCCATACTTTCGGCAGAGGCCGACCCTAAGAAATGCCTGTTGCGTATTTACCGCGATGTACGTTTCAGCAAAAATAAAGATCCATATAAAAATAATTATGGTATGTGGTTCTCCACCAAAAAAGGTGGAAACGAGCCCGGCTATTACCTGCACATTCAACCCGGAAAAAGCTTTATAGCCGGAGGTTACTGGATGCCCGATGTACCGCACCTAAAACTGATCAGGCAGGAGATTGATTACAATGCCGAAGACTTTAAGGCAATTATAAACGAAAAGGAATTTAAGAAAAGCTTTAAGCTGGGGGTTGATAATGCATTGAAAAATGCGCCTAAGGGATATGATCCGGCTGATCCGAACATAGAATTTCTGAAATTAAAAAGCTTCGAGGCTACAATGAAAATCGAAGATGAAGAATTTTTTAAACCTAACCTCGTTAATAAGTTGATAAGTTCTTTTAAAACGGTACAACCTTTAGTTGCATTTTTACGGAACGCCATTGAGCAGTAATCAATTAACAGTTATAAATTTTCAATAACCTTAAAACAATGATCAGTATTAAGATTTTAGCATCTTGATACCTGGTTCTTAACTCTTGAAAAAAATATGAAAAATACCTTTCTTGCATTTGCCTTTCTCCTCGTTATTTCTTCGCTTACTTCCTGCGTGGTGCTCTCACCAAAAAAGTACAAAGCTTTATTGGGTACAAAAGATTCGCTGTATACTGCCTTTAACGAAGGTTTAATTAAAATTGAAAACCTCGAAAAAGAAGTAAGCAAACTAAAAAAGGATACTACCCTGATGGCTGAAGAGCTTCGTGATTTGCAGAACAGTTACAATATGGTTGATGCGAATTATAAAAAACTTAAAAGCAATTCATCTTCAGAAATTACCAAACTCTCAGGCGATTTGGCTGCACGTGAAAAACGCTTAAAGGAAGTAGAGGAAGTATTGCGCAAGCGTGATGAAGCCACCAATGCGCTTAAAGAAAAACTACAACAAGCTTTATTGGGCTTTACCAAAAGCGGATTAACCGTAGAAATTAAAAACGGAAAGGTATACGTATCGTTAACAGATAAACTATTGTTCCCATCGGGAAGTATTATTATTGATGAAAAAGGTAAACAAGCACTTACCCAACTGGCCAATGTATTAAAACAACAGCCCGAAATTAATATAGCCGTAGAAGGCCACACGGATAACCAGAAAATAAACAACCTGGGTCAGATAAAAGATAACTGGGATTTAAGTGTTTTAAGAGCCACCTCAGTTGTGCGTTACCTAACCGAAAATGAAAAAGTAGAAAGTGTAAGGATGACTGCTACCGGTAAAGGCGAATTTCAGCCATTGGGTACAAACGCAAATGCGGATGGAAGAAGTAAAAATAGAAGAATCGAGATTGTACTTTCACCAAAGTTGGATGAGCTTTACAATTTGATTAAGTAGTATAAAATATTGGTTTTACGAAAAGTCTTGCTTTAAGCAGGACTTTTTTTATAGATTTTGATGGCGGCGGTACGATTTCAAAATCTTAAAGGTATGCTCAAATTCACTGCCGCTCAGGTTGGCATAATCGGGCATAGATAATTTGTGTACTGTTAAAAAATTAAGCAGTTCCTTAATCGTATTCGATACTTCTTCCGAGTCTTCGGTATGTTTTAAAGTATCTATTTTATTCAGCAGGAGTGAAATCTCAAACATTTTAAAATCATTTTTGCTGGTAAACTCCAGTCCAATGTTGGCTTCAATCAATGCCTGCTCATAGTTATGCGTGGCACTATAAAAATTAGCTTTAAAAACGCTAAAGCCTGCCAATATAAAATTGGTGTAGTAGGTATAATCGCTGCTTATAATCTTATCTACAAACTGGATAATGCGCTGTGCTTTTTTAAAGTAATTGAGCTTAATGTAAGTTTGCCCGAGGTGAATGAGTAAAAATGGCGAAAATACGGAGTGGCGTACATAAAAAAGATTAGGATACTTGCTTAGTATGGCCATTATAAAGCGATGGCACTCGGCATAGCTCTTTTGTGAGAACAGCGAAATTAAGACCATCCGGTAACACAATATTTCTGCAGAAGTCATTTCCTCGTTTTTACGGGGCGTACTGCGGTCTATATCCTGGCAAAGCCTGATAATTTTTTCTTCCAGGGTTTTGCTGTCGCCAGGCTTATTAGCCAGGCTATTGTAGAAATAGAGGATTAAATCGTAAGGGTTGATGGGAAAAAGTTCATTTAACCGCTTGTAATTTCTTTTTAGCGATTGCATGGTATTGGCCAGGGCATTTTTATCTACATCGATAAGGTTAACGTTACACTCTATCACATGCAGCATAATCTGGATATCCTCGTTGAGCACATTTTCAGAAATTGTTTTCACCGTTTCCTTGTACAAGCTACTCATGGTCCTTCCGGTAGCCATGATATCGATAAAATCCATCCCAATACTTAGCTTGTTAAAGTTTGAATTGGCTTTGCCCAATTCAAATTTAGAAACGTAGCAGATAAAATCGAAAGCGTTGTTTTTTTCGCTATTGCTAAAGGGAAGTTTGAAAATGTTTTTAAGGGCTGCGATTTCGTTTCTGTTAACGCAAAAGCGAATAGACCAGTTTAAAATGTGACACCTGAGGCTGCTCTGTACAGTAAAATTATTTAAAATGTATTCAAAAAATGATTTATCGGGCTTGTAAGCAAACTTATCGGTTATCTGAATAAACAGGAAATAAGTATAAATATCATCATTCAGAAAACGCACAATTTCTGTCGGAATGGCAGTACTTAGTCTTTTTTCCTCTATTATAATTCCTGCATGTAAAAGTTCTTCATACGCATCGGGGTAACAGTTAATGTAACTCAGTATTTTTTCTTTCGATACCCTTAGTTTTTTGCTGCCCTCAGAAATGGAGTCGCTTATTTTCTTCAGCAGGAATATTTTTTCGGTACTTTTTTTTGCGAGAAATACCCGTCTTTCGAGAAAATAGTTAATCAGTTCATAACATAACAGGGGATTATTCAGTTCGAGATGGTGGTTTTCATCTTTAAGCTTAAAATAAACCTGTAACCAGAAAGGGGTTTTAAACTGGGTTAAGAGGGGAGGGCTTACATCAGCTTTATGGATTACTTTATTTTCGATATTGCTGAGGGTGTAGAGGACTTCTTCGGTATTGAGAGAGGGGACGTTGCTTAAGGTATCGTCATCGTAAAAAAGACCCGTGTACCACAATTTAGTTAACGATGCCGACCCATAAATGGCGGGCTGGAGATTAATCCAGCTATTCGTTCGCAGGGCGAAAACAAGTTTAACAAAGTTGTTTTCTTCAATGCTATATAGGAAGTCGATAAAGGTTTTAAAATAATTGCTTTTGGTTAGATGTTCGTCAATGCCATCAACAATAATAACAAAACGCCCTTCACGTTTATCGGGGTTCTTTTTAAAAAAACCGATTAGCTCGCTAAGACTGTGAAATTTAAATTCTTTTAAAAACCATTCCTGTAAAGTAGTTCCGGCTTGTATTATGGTGTTAATGCTGGTCGAATTAACCATTAAAACGATATCATTTTTATAGAGGGCATTTTCGGAAAGGAAAAAATACTCAATCATGTGGGTTAGCAGTATCGATTTGCCCTGGCCCGGCTGTGCGCTTACAGTTGTAAACTGGTAATTGTTTTTTAAAAAGTAATCGAAATCAGGGTAGAAAAAGCTCCTGTTGGCAGTGGCATTAAAAGGAACGCCTGAGTTATTTTTATTGGCGATTAACGATACTTCGGTAATGGCATGTGTTTTTAATTTTAAATCCTGCCAAATACTTTGAACAGAAGTGGTCTGGCTTTCCTTGTCTTTACAAAACGAATCCCAATCGTTGTAGCCTATATATTGCGATAAGCTATTTAAGGTAAATAGTGAAAATTTATGCAATGTGTTGGCGAAGCCAAAGAAACGCTTAATCGTGGTTTCGCTTACATAATTTTTAGTTTCTTGAAATACATACTCAGAAATGATCTTACAATGTGCAGGGTCGATATTTCTCAAACCTGATTTTATAAGGACAAACTTCCTAAGTTCAATAAGGAGATCGTTAGCATTCATGAATTAACGTATGGGGATGACTAGCGCTAATGTCATCATAATTTCACAATTGAGGAAATCTATTCATTAAGAATGCGAGCTATGAATAAAATGAATGGATAAGGTTTTTGGAAAATGAATAGCAATGGATGAAATACCAACCTATTCTAGATTTAGATTTGTCATGATTATATAATGCACCTATAAAAACATTTACCTAACGGCAGCATTTACCCATAGTAAGTCTTCTAAACAACGCCTGACATGATGAAAACTCATACTTTTTCGTCCCGAATAGGGATAGTCCGCAATACCTGTGTTGCAATCATCATTTTATTAACGCTCTTCTATTCCAAATCGTATGCGCAAACAAAAGTTTTTGCAAATACTGTATCTGCACAGAGCCATGTAGATAATGCAACAAATGCAACTTTAAACAACAACAACTTCGCAACGGTTAATTCGTATGGTGGAGCGTTGCTTGGTTTAGGTAGCTATAACGGCGAGCTGGAGCTAAAATATCCGGCTGCGGTTTCAGCGGGTATCACCTCTTATATCAGAATAGATTTTGATGGAGATATCCTGAATAGGTTGTTAGGCGGTAGTTTAGGTGGTTTACTAGCCAATGTAGGCGGAACAGTTGTACTGGGGAACCACTCTTTTGAGATTGGGGCCAGAAATGGAAGTACCTCTATTTTAAGCGGAAGCAGTACGGCAGCTTTCTCATCAGAAAATCTACGGTTGGTAAAAGATGCAAATGGCTTCTTTTATGTTGCCATAACGCCAACTCAGGCTTATGACAGAGTATATATAAAAGATGTAACCAATGCTTTATTATTGGGAACATCGAACAGTACTAAAGTATATTATGCATTTTATACTTCCGGAATCGATCCTTGCGCCCAGGCATTTGCCACGGGTTATGAAGGAACAGGAATAACCCTCGATGCGCTTCAACTCGGTAGCTCAGGCGTTACCAATAGCGAAAGGGCAATTGATTCGGATCCCAATAACTTTTCTCAGCTTAGTTTAGGTGTACTTGGCGTGGGCTCATCCATTAGCCAAAATTTTTATTTTGACTCCCCATCGAACGCGGGTGATGATTTTTCGCTAAGATTTAATTCTACAGCAGCTTTATTAACAGCAGGAGTGCTGCAAAATATTACGGTAACCGCTTATAATGGCGGTACTGCGGTTTATACCGGTAATGTAGCTTCAACCATAAATTTAGATCTGCTTGGCCTGCTCAATAGCGGACAAGCGGTCTCAGTACCATTTTCGCCAGGTGTAGCTTTCGATCGTGTAAAAGTTACACTGGGATCGTTAGTTACTTTGAACCTTACACAAACCGTTAATGTGTATGGCGTAACGCGTTCTGCAGGCAGGCCAACCTTTACTGCCCCGGCAAGTAACGCCATAGCCGCATGTTACAATACTACTGTAGCTTTACAGGCTACTACGCCTAGTACCAACGAATTAATTTGGTACGACGTAGTAGAGGGTGGAACTGCGCTACAAACGGTTGCCTATAACGGTACTTTTACTACACCGGCATTAACCGCCAATAAAACTTATTATGTTGCAGCAAGGCGATTAGGTTGTACCGCCGAATCGGCAAGGGTACCTGTAGTAATTACGGTGAATCCACAAATTATTTTTAACGGATCGACCTTAACCAATGCTACGGCAGGTTTTGCTTACGCTAAACAATTAGATGTTGCAACAGGTGGTACACCAGGCTATACTTATGCCTTAGCTGCCGGCAGTACATTGCCAGCCGGTTTAACTTTATCCTCAACAGGTGCCATTACCGGAACGCCAAGTGTAGCCAATATCTACACTTTTTCTGTTGTAGCTAAAGATACCAAAAACTGTACAGCTACCGCGAACTATACTTTAACTGTGACAGCAACTTTGGTACTTACGCCAGGTGCTTTGCCTAACGGTATAACAGGAACAGTATATCCAACTCAAACCATTCCGGCTGCAACAGGTGGAACCGGGCCTTATACTTATTCGGCAACAGGCGTTCCTCCGGGATTAACCTTTAATCCTGCCACCAGAGAAATTAGCGGAACACCAACCCAACCTGGAATTTATACTATCCCGGTTACGGTTGTTGATGCCAATGGCAATACGCTTACTTCTAGCTATACCGTAAAAATTACAGATCCTTTATTGTTACCTGCAGCAACATTAGCTGATGGAACAACAGGAACGGCTTATACTACGCAGGTTATACCGGCTGCAACAGGAGGCACCACGCCTTATACCTATTCGGCAACAGGTCTTCCTCCGGGCTTAACCTTTAACCCATCAACCAGGGCAATTACGGGTACACCAACAACAGCGGGTACTTATACTGTACCGGTTACCGTAACCGATGCTGATGGCAAAACGGTAACAACCAATTATAGCATTAAGGTAAACAATCCTTTATTGTTGCCTGCAGCTACTTTGCCTGATGGAACAGAGGGAGTAGTTTATGCTACCCAAACTTTACCAGCCGCAACAGGTGGTGTTGGTCCGTACACTTATGTGGCTACCGATTTACCTGCTGGATTGGCTTTCAACCCAGCTACCAGAGAAATTACAGGTACACCAACACAGGCGGGTAATTATGCCATTAGTGTTACCGTTACGGATAGCCAGGGTAAAACGGCAAGTAACACATATCCAATTAAAGTAAACGGAACATTAAGTCTGCCAACCAAAACTTTACCGAATGGTATTGTTGGAACATCTTATTTACCACAAACTTTACCGGCGGTAACAGGTGGAACTTCGCCTTATACTTATGCAGCAACTAATCTGCCTCCTGGATTATCGTTTAACCCAACCACAAGAGAAATTACCGGTACGCCAACACAAGGTGGTACTTATAATGTTGCTTTAACTGCAACTGATGTAAATAATAATAAAGCAACAACATCATATACGATCACAGTAACTGTAAATGATCCGGTAGTTGCATCTGCTACAGTATGTTCGGGCAGTACAGCTACCTTAACGGTAAGCAATTTGCAGCCAGGTGTAACTTATAACTGGTATGCCTCAACAGGTAGTACACCATTAGCAACCAACAACAACGGTACTTTTGTTACACCGGCAGTGAGCTCAGCAACTGTGTTCTATGTAGAAGCGGTTTCGGGAACAGCGGTAAGCTCAAGAACATCTGTTTCAGTTTCGGTTAACCCGCCAGCTACTTTGGCAACGGTAACCACCAATAACCAGAATATTAATTCTGGTCAAACCACAACATTAAATGCAACTGCCGATGCAGGCAATACCATTGCCTGGTTTGATGCACCAACAGCTGGAACACAGGTTGGAACAGGAAATTCGTTTACCACTCCGGCTTTAACAGCAACTAAAACTTATTATGTTGAAACAACCAGCGCAAGCGGTTGTAAAAGCGCAAGTCGCGTAGCGGTAACTGTAACCGTAATTAACGGTGGTGGTGCAACAGCTTGTAACGCAGCAAACTCGCAAAACTCTGGAATTACCGGAATTTGTTTATTGTGCGGAATTACCGGTGCCGGAAATTCTACTGATGCTGATGCAAGCAACTTTACGCGGATCAACTTAGCGGTAGGTGTAGGTGCAACAGGTTACCAACAGTTAATTTTCCCTGCGGCAGGTATAGCTACTGATAGCATTCGCTTAGATTTGGCTTTACCGAGCGGCCTGGCTGATGTAGGTTTGCTAAGCAATATCACCGTTACCGTATTTAATGGGACAACGGTTGTAAAAACAACACAAATCAGTGCTTCATTATTAAACCTTCAACTTTTATCGGCTAACCGTTTTGCAGCAACTGTTGCAGCTGGTGGTGTGTATGATAGGGTACAGGTAAGCTTCGGGGCTGTAGTTTCGGCATTAAGCAGCTTAGATATTTATGGTGCAACCGTAGTTTATCCAAATCCAACCTTTATTTCTGGTGCACAAACCATTTGCTCGGGTAGTACTGCAGCATTAAGTGCAACAGCAAACGGTGGTACTACTTTAGCCTGGTTCGATGCGCCTACAGGTGGCACTCAGGTAGGTACCGGAGCAAACTTTACTACTCCGGCTTTAACTGCAACCACTACTTATTATGTACAAGTTAGCAAAGGAAGCTGTTCAAATACAACAAGAGTTCCTGTAACGGTAACTGTTAACCCGGCAATTGTATTTGCAGGCGCAACTTTAACCAATGCAACAATTGCTTCGGCATATAGCAAACAGCTTCCGGTAGCCACAGGTGGTACCGCAGGTTATACTTATGCTTTAGCGGCAGGCAGTACCTTGCCAGCTGGTTTAACTTTATCGCCAAGTGGTTTAGTAAGCGGAACACCAACTGCAACGGGCAACCCAACTTTTGATGTGGTGGTTACCGATAGCAAAAACTGTACAGCAACGGCTACTTTCGCCTTAACTGTAACACCGGCCCTGGCTTTGGCACCTGGTGCATTGCCTAATGGCGTAACAGGTACAGCCTATACTACAAACGGAATTCCGGCTGCAACTGGTGGTACGGGTCCATATACTTATGCAGCAACAGGTGTGCCTCCGGGATTAACCTTTAACCCTGCAACAAGAGAAATTACAGGTACTCCGACACAAACCGGAACCTTTACTATACCGGTTACCGTAACTGATGCCAATGGTAATACCATTACTTCCAGTTACACCCTTAAAGTAACCGATCCGCTGGTATTACCTGCAGCAACTTTGGCTAACGGAACTACCGGAACAGTTTATCCAACACAAACTATTCCGTCGGCAATAGGTGGATCAACACCTTATACTTATGCAGCTACTGGCCTTCCTGCCGGATTAACCTTTAACCCTGCAACCAGAGAAATTACTGGTACACCAACAGCTGCCGGAACGTTCACTGTACCGGTAACGGTTACCGATGCTGACGGAAAAACAGCGACAACCAACTATACCATTACTGTAGTTAATCCTTTATTGTTACCAGCAGCAACCTTGCCTGATGGAACAGAGGGAACAGTATATGCCACACAAACTTTGCCAGCAGCAACAGGTGGCGTTGGTCCATATACTTATGTAGGTACTAACCTCCCTGCCGGATTAACTTTTGATCCTGCAACAAGAACCATTTCGGGCACTCCTACACAAGCCGGAAATTATTCTATTGGCGTAACTGCTACTGATAGCGAAGGCAGAACCGCAAGTAACACTTATGCACTAAAAGTAATTGGTGTACTATCGTTACCAGGTGCAACCTTGCCAAACGGTGTAGTAGGTACTGCTTATCCAACCCAAACTTTACCAGCGGTAACAGGTGGTACCGCACCATATACTTATTTAGCAACAGGCCTTCCTCCGGGATTAAGCTTTAATACCGCAACAAGAGAAATTACAGGTACACCAACTGTAGGCGGAAACTATACCATTTCTTTAACTGCTACCGATGCGAACGGAAACAAAGCAACAACAGCATATAGCTTAACTGTTACCGTTAATGCACCAGTAGTGGCAGCAGCTACGGTTTGTGCCGGCAGCCCTGCTACCTTAAGTGTTAGCAATTTGCAAGCAGGTGTAACTTATAACTGGTATGCATCAACCGGAAGCACGCCACTGGCCACGAACAACAACGGTACTTTTGTAACACCAGCAATAACTTCAGCCACCGTATTTTATGTAGAGGCGGTATCCGGAACTGCAGTAAGTTCGAGAACAGCCGTAAATGTTTCGGTTAACCCGGCTGCAACTTTAGCAACGGTTACAACCAACAGTCAGGTAATTAACAGCGGTCAGTCTACTACTTTATTGGCTACTGCTGATGCGGGTAACACCATTCAATGGTACGATGCTGCAACAGGAGGTACCCAAGTTGGATCAGGTACTTCGTTTACCACACCGGCTTTAACTGCCAATACCACTTATTATGTAGAAACTACCAGCAGCAATGGCTGTAAAAGCGCAAGTCGTGTAGCAGTAACTGTTACTGTTTTAAACGGTGGTGGTGGAACAGCTTGTAATGCTGCCAACGCACAAAATTCGGGTATAAACGGAATTTGTTTATTGTGTGGTATTACCGGTGCAGGAAACTCTACTGATGCCGATGCAACCAACTTTACCAGAATATCGCTGGCGGTAGGTGTAGGCGCTTCGGGTTATCAGCAATTGATATTCCCATCGGCTGGCGTGGCTACCGATAGCTTACGTTTAGATTTAGCCTTGCCAGGTGGCTTGTTAGATTTAACCGCCCTGGGCAACGTTACGGTAAATATCCTGAATGGCTCTACAGTGGTTAGAACGGTTCAGTTAAATTCATCATTATTAAATCTTCAATTACTTTCGGGTAACCGTTTTACGGCAACATTAGCTGCAGGTGGCGTTTATGATAGGGTACAGGTTAGCTTCGGCGGATTAGTTTCGGCTGTAACCAGCTTAGACATATACGGTGCAACTGTAGTTTATCCAAGCCCAACTATAACTGCCGGCGCACAAACCATCTGTGCAGGTAGTACAGCTTCATTAGCGGCAACAGCAAATGGAGGTACTACATTGGCCTGGTTCGATGCTCCAACTGGCGGCACACAACTTACCACTGGCGAAACATACACCACACCAGCTTTAACAGCTACTACTACTTATTATATTCAGGTAAGTAAAGGTTCTTGTCCAAACCCAACACGTGTTCCGGTAACTGTAACGGTAACTCCAGCACTTCCAACACCAGTATTGGCTACTATTGTCAATGTTTGTGAAGGCTCATCAGCTACATTATCTGTTGCCAATCCAGATGCTGCGGTAACTTACAAATGGTATGATGCTGCAGTGGCGGGTAATCTGGTATTTACCGGAGCTGTGTTTCAAACTCCGGTCTTAGCTGCTGCTACAACTTATTATGTAGAAGCATCGCAAGGTAACTGTACCAGTGCTGCACGTGCTGTGGCTGCGGTATCAGTAAACCCTCGTCCGGGATTACCAGTAGTAACCGCTAGCTCATCAACAGTAAGCGCTGGACAGACAGCAATTTTAACAGCAACATCGGCTGATGCAACCAATACCTTTAACTGGTATACTTCTGCTGCTGCAACTACACCGGTATATGTAGGTGCTACTTATGTAACGCCACCATTAATGGCTACCACAACTTATTATGTAGAATCGGTTTCTACCAACGGTTGTGCATCAGCTACGCGTGTACAGGTTACCATTACGGTAGATGGCAGCGGATCTCCAAACCCGGTTCCTTGCGAGGCTGCAACCACGCAGGTTAGCGGTGTTACAGGTGTAGCCTTATTATCGGGTGTATTTAATCCGGCATTGGCTATTGATAACGATACACAAACAGCTTCATCACTGGTAATGCCGGTGGGAGCATTGGGTGCATCTGTTTATCAAAGAGTAGGTTTTGGATCATTATCTAAAGTTGGCGATACCGTACGTGTATTGGTATCATCGCCAGGAAAACTATTATCACTTTCGTTATTAGGCAACGCATCAATCACAACCTATGTTGGAACCAACAGCAATGGTGATTCGAAACTGTTGAATGATAACTTAATTAATATTCAATTGTTAAGCGGCAATACACAGGCTTTAATCACTTTTGTACCAACAACCGTGTTTGATGGTGTAGAAGTTAGGTTAAACTCTGGCTTATTAGGTGCATTAACTTCAATAAACTTAAACTACGCACAACGTATATTGGTTGCTCCAACAGTAACGGCAGCCAATGTTACCGCTTGCGTGGGCTCAACAACCCAATTGCAGGTAAGCAACCCATCAGCAGGATTAACCTACAGATGGTACGATGCTACCGGCACTTATTTAACCGGTAAAGATGGTATTATATTTACCACGCCAGTTTTAACCAGCGACACTAAATTCTATGTTGCAGCAGTTTCTGCAACTGGCTGTGTAAGCTACAAAACAGTAGTTAACGTAACTACTAACCCTGCTCCGGTAACACCTGATTTACTTTCGGCACTGGTAAATACTTGTCCGAATACATCGGTTACCTTCCAGGTTAAAAATCCGGTTGTGGGTACAACTTACAACTGGTACGATAGTGCAGTGTCGAACACCGTATTATTTACTGGTGACAACTTTACTACACCATTAATTACAGCAAATACCAGCTATTTTGTAGCAGCGGTAAATAGCTGTGGTACTTCATCAACCAGAACGGAAGGTAAAATTGTATTGGGTACTATAGATATTCCGGTAATTACGCCACCTTCCGTAACCATCAGCGAAGGTTCGGTTGCAGTGTTAAAAGCAACTTCGAGTACTGCAGGAGCAACCATTAACTGGTATACCACGCCAAATGGTTTGGTGCCAGTATACACCGGTGAAACTTTTGTTACACCGCAATTAACTGCTACTACAACTTACTATGTAGAAGCTACCGTGGCCGGTGGTTGTACAGCTACCAGCAGGGCTACTGTTACGGTTACTGTTATTCCTAATGGTACGCCGGTTACTACACCTTGTGGCGCTGCTACAACAACAGTGGCCAGTGGTGTAACAGGTGTAGCTGTTTTAGCTGGCGTTTTCAACCCAACTTATGCAGTTGATAATGATGTAAATACCGGATCAAGTCTGGTTATCCCGGTAGGTTTATTGGGCGCTTCGGTTTACCACCAGGTTGGTTTTACGGGATTATCGAACGTAGGTGATACCTTAAAAGTGAAAATTACTACGCCTGGAGCATTGCTTTCGGTGGCGGTATTGCCAAACTTAACGGTAACTACTTTCCAGGGAACCACCAGCAATAACGATGCTGTTTCTGTATCTAATCCATTAATCAGCTTAAAACTGTTATCAGGCGGAACTTCTGCAATCTTAAGCTTTGTTCCAACCAGTAAATTCGATGGTGTAGAATTAAGATTAAGCTCTGGATTGCTAGGCGCATTAACTTCAGTTAATTTAGATTATGCGCAACGTGTAATTACGACACCTACAGTAACATCAGCAACTGCAAGTGCTTGTCAGGGTTCGTCGGCTACATTAGGCGTACAAAATCCACAGGCTGGTGTAGTATATAAATGGTACTTAGGCACTACATATCAGGCCGGAAAAGATGGCGCAACTTTCACCACCGACCCAACTTTAACTGCCGGTACTTATACTTATTCGGTAACAGCAACGGCTAATGGTTGCGAAACGGTAGGCACCAAAGTGGTAGTAACCATATTGCCTCCGGCAGCACCTCCAATTGCTTCGACTACCAACCCGGCTACGACTTGTATCGGTACACCTGCAACATTAAGCGTTCAGGCCGTTGCAGGTATCACCTATAACTGGTACGATGCAGCGGTTGGCGGAAACATGTTGGTTACCAACAACAGCAGCTTTACTACCCCAGCATCTCTTGCAGTTGGTCTGCATGATTATTATGTAGAATCGGTAAGTGGAGCAGGTTGTACAAACCCAACCCGTACAAAAGTTTCTATAACCGTTAATCCATCAGCAACTGCTGCCGATTTAACTGTGACCGGAACAACATCATTATGTGCTTCGGGTACAGCAGTACTAACTGCAGCCAGCACTACAGTAACCAGTCCGGTGTTTACCTGGTACAGCGATGCTGCTTTAACACAGGTTGTTAATGTGGGTGCGGTATTCAATACAACAGCCATTACAGTTACTACTAAATACTATGTTACCGTTAGCGGTACAAATAAATGTGCAAATACCCCAGGTAATGCAAAAGAGGTTACGGTTACCGTTAACCCGGTTGCTGGTCCGACTGATATTAATTTAACCGGAATAAGCACCATTTGCGGTGGTTCAACAGTAACCTTAACTGCTACCAGCACTACGGTTACCAACCCAATCTTTACCTGGTATAGCGATGCAGCTTTAACTACGGTTGTAAACACAGGAGCAAGCTTTGTTACGCCTGCACTTAATGCTACCACCACTTATTATGTAACTGTAAAAGGCGATAATAAGTGCGAGAATACAGCTGCTACAGCAAAATCGATTACCATAACAGTTAATCCAAAAGCTACAGATTCAGATATTGCCATCAGCGGAATAACTTCAATTTGTAAAGGATCTACCGCGGCATTATCTGCTTCAACAACAACCGTAATTAATCCGGTATTTACCTGGTACAGTGATGCAACTTTAACTACAGTAGCTTATGTAGGTACAAGCTTTACTACGCCTGCACTAAACGCAACCACTACTTACTATGTAACTGTAAGGGGAGATAATAAATGCGAGAATTTACCGGCTAACGCAAAAGTGGTTACCGTAACGGTTAAAGAGTTTGCTACCGCTGCCGATATTGCCGTAAGCAATGCCCGTATCTGTTCGGGTACTACCGTAATGTTGATGGCTTCGAGCACAACAGTTACGCAACCGGTATTTACTTGGTACAGCGATGCCTCACTAACAAGTGTAGTGTTCACCGGACCAACCTTTACGGTAAACGGCTTAACTGCTACTACCAATTATTATGTAACGGTTAAAGGTGCAAACAAATGCGAAAACGGTGCTGCAGATGCGAAAGTGGTAACGGTTACTGTTAATCCTTTGGCAACCTCAACCGACATTATCCTTAACGGAAGCACAGTGGCCTGTGCCGGATCATCAGCTGTGTTGAGTGCAACATCTCCAACAGTAACTAATCCGGTGTTTACCTGGTACAGCGATGCCGCTTTAACCAATGTAAGTTTCATTGGTGCAAACTATACTACACCAGCTTTAACCAGCACAACTACTTATTATGTAACGGTTAAAGGCGATAATAAATGTGAAAATGCACCTGGTACAGCAAGGGTAATTACCATTACGGTAAATCCAGTGGCAACAGCAGCCGACATTACTGCTGCTAACACCACCATCTGTTCAGGATCTGGTACTACATTGGTAGCCAGCACCACCACAGTTACCAACCCAACCTTTACCTGGTATACCGATGCCAATTTAACATCCGTAGCCTATGTAGGTACATCGTTTGTTACACCAACATTAACTGCAACTACTACTTACTATGTTACAGTTAGAGGTGATAACAAATGTGAAAACTCAAAAATTACTGCTAAAGTAGTAACGGTTACGGTTAATCAAAGTGCTGTTGCTGCAGATGTTACCTTATCAACACCTACATTGATATGTGGATCGGGTACTGCAGTAATCAACGCAAGCTCTACTACGGTTACTAGTCCTGTATTTACCTGGTACAATGATGCTTCACTAACCAGCGTTGCATTTGTAGGTCCAATATTTACAACACCTGCATTAACAACTACTACTACGTATTACGTAACAGTTAAAGGAGCTAATAAATGCGAAAACACAGCTGCTAATGCTGCAAAAGTAACTATCAAGGTTAACCCAATAGCTGTTGCAAGTGATATTCTTGTAAATGGATCGACCAATATTTGTGGCGGATCTGCAGCAGTATTAACAGCCAGCAGTACAACAGTTACCAATCCGGTATTTACCTGGTATAGCGATGCTGCTTTAACTAATGTTGCTTTTGTAGGTGCGGTATTTACAACGCCAACATTAACAGCAAACAAAACCTATTACGTTACAGTAAAAGGCGATAATAAATGCGAAAACAGTGCGGCTACTGCTAAATCTGTAAACATTGTTGTTAACTCCGTAGCATCAGCAACTGATGTAACGGCAGCCGATGCTACAATCTGTTCAGGTTCATCAGCTAGTTTGGTGGCCAGTAGTACAACGGTTACTAACCCAATATTTACCTGGTACAGCGATGCTGCCTTAACAACACCAGTGTTTACAGGCGCTACCTTTAATACACTAGTATTAACGGCAACAACTAAATATTACCTTACTGTAAAAGGAGATAACAGATGCGAAAGTTCTGCCGCCAATGCTAAGGTGGTTACTGTAAATGTAAATGCGGTTGCAACTGCTGCCGATATTACCTTATCAACGCCAGCTAAAGTATGTGGTTCTGGTTCGGTAGTGATCAACGCCAGTTCTACTACAGTTACCAGTCCTGTATTTACCTGGTACAACGATGCCTCACTAACCAGCGTTGCATTTACTGGCCCGATATTCACCACGCTAAACTTAACCACTACAACTACCTATTACGTAACGGTTAAAGGTGCCAACAAATGTGAAAACAGTGTAGCTAATGCTAAGGCAATAACGGTTACTGTTAACCCAATTGCAGTAGCAGCCGATATTACGGTAAATGGTTCTACTTCGGTTTGTGCAAACACAGCAGCTACGTTAGCGGCTACCAGCACAACGGTTACCAACCCAATATTTACCTGGTATAGCGATGCGGCCTTAACTACCGTAGTGTTTACCGGACCAGTATTTGTATCGCCTGCATTAAGCACCAATACTACTTATTATGTAACGGTTAAAGGTGATAACAAATGTGAAAATACGGCTGCAACAGCCAGATCGGTAAATGTAGTGGTTAACGCAACGCCTTCTACACCAACAGTATCTGCTCCGGTAGGTGGTATTTGTGCGGGCGATGCTGCAACATTAACCATTACCAACATTCAGCCAGGAGTAACTTACCAATGGTACGATGCTGCAACCAATGGCAACCTGTTATTCGCAGGTACTACGTTTAATACAACTGCACTTACTGCCACAACCGATTACTACGTAATTGCAACTGGCACCGGCGGCTGTACCAACAATGGTGGCAGGGTTAAAGTAACGGTTACCGTTAATGCAAAACCAACTGTACCAACAGTAGCTTCATCATCGGTAAGTGTTTGTACCGGAAGCCCTGCAGTATTAACCGTTACCAACCCGCAAACGGGAGTTACTTACAACTGGTACACTGCTGCAATTGGCGGGTCGCCAGTTGGAACAGGAGTTAATTTTACTACTCCGACGGTAAATGCCAATGCAACTTATTATGTTGAAGGTGCTAACGGCTCATGTACATCAACCTCAAGAACTCAGGTAAATGTTACCGCCTTGCCAGTACCGGTTGCGCCTGCATCGGTAACAGCAGCAAACGGTACACTTTGCGCAGGTAGCTCAACCATACTAACCGTAAATAATCCGGTAACAGGCTTAGTTTACAGATGGTATGCTTCAAGCTCTGGAGGTGCAATGTTAGCAGAAGGTATTACGTTTACCACCCCTGCATTAAACGCTACTACTATTTACTATGTAGAAAGTATTGCAGTAGGTGGTTGTGCAAGTCCAACCAGAACAGCGGTTACCGTAAATGTACTTCCAGTACTTGATAAGCCTGTGGTAGTGGTACAAAGCACAACACCTAACAGTGTAACATTTGGCTGGGCTGCGGTTGCCAATGCCACAGGTTATGAGGTTTCATTAGACAATGGCTTATCGTGGATTAGTCCAACAAGCGGATCGACTGGAACAAGTTACACCGCGCTAGGCTTAAAACCTGATCAAAGTGTTACCATTATTGTAAGGGCAAAAGGCCAGTTAGATTGCCAAACCAGTGCAAACTCTACTCCGGTTACGGGCAAAGCATCTAATCCTTTTGGAAACCAGGTGTATATACCGAATGCATTTACACCAAATAACGATGGTAAAAACGATGTATTCTTAATCTATGGCAATACCATTGCAAGTGCTAAAATGAGCATTTACACCCAATGGGGTCAATTGATATTCCAATCAGATAACGTTGCTAACGGATGGGACGGAACCTTTAAAGGTGTTAACCAGCCAACAGGTGTGTACGTTTACATGGTTGAAGTAACCTTTGCCGATGGAACAAGTACCCTGAAAAAAGGAACAGTAACGCTGATTAGATAAGAAGAGGATTAATAATAAACAGATAAAATCATAGACCATGAAAATACTATCGGCTTTAAAAATATATGTTGCCATGTTCGGATTACTGCTGTGTACAGCAAAATCCTTTGCGCAAACCGACCCACATTTTTCTCAATATTATGCTTACCCGTTATGGCTGAACCCAGCTTTAACGGGGGTAATTGATGGCGATTACCGTGGTTCGGTAAACTTTAAACAGCAATGGAGTGCGCTAAACAGCTCTTTCTTAACTGGTGGTGCCTCATTCGATATGGCGCCTAAAAAGAACTTCGCATTTGGCGCTACAGTATTAAATCAAAGAGCAGGGGAGCTGGATTTTAACTACCTAACCGCCCTTGTTTCAGGATCGTACCGCTTACGCTTTGGCGCAGAAGGCTTGCAGATGATCAGTTTTGGTTTACAAGCCGGTATTATCAACCGCAGTTTCGACTTCTCGCAAGCCAGGTTTGGTAACCAATTTAACCCGATTTCGGGCTACGACGGTGGCATGATGAGCGGTGAAACTTTATCATCACAATCTTCATTGGTGCCTGATGTTAATGCTGGTGTAATGTTTTTCGATGGTAACCCCAATAAAAGTGTAAACGTTTTCCTGGGGGCAAGTGCTGCACACTTAACGCGCCCAATGGATCGCTTTTCGGGCAGTAATTCAAGAATGCCGGTTCGCGTTACCGCTCATGGTGGTGCAA
Source organism: Pedobacter sp. KBW01 (assembly GCF_003852395.1). Classification (NCBI taxonomy): domain Bacteria; kingdom Pseudomonadati; phylum Bacteroidota; class Sphingobacteriia; order Sphingobacteriales; family Sphingobacteriaceae; genus Pedobacter; species Pedobacter sp. KBW01. Next base: position 74,012 of record NZ_QAJQ01000013.1, on the reverse strand, counting down.
GAATCCGTGCATCGCAATTGTTAGATATTGTACCGAATGCTTTGGTTATGTACCAGGGAAATACAAACGAGGTTTCGCTAGGTGCCTATGCACAGCTAAACGTTAACCCATCAGCAAATATTTTGTTTGGGGGTAATTACAGGGCTAAAGATGCTGCAATTGCTTTTGTTGGCTTACAGCTAAAAAACATGGTTTTCGGATTGAGCTATGATGTAAATACCTCGAGCTTTAACCGTGCATCAAATAGCAATGGTGGTTTAGAATTGTCTATTTCTTTAATCGGCCGCAACGGAATCATTGGTCCAAACTTCTTTTGCCCACGTTTATAATTATTTCAGATGAAAAAAACATCATGGTTTTCGAATCATGATAGCTTCATCACCATTGAAACCAAATTTAGAAAGATGAAAAAAATATTACTCTTTTTGCTAGTGGCATTTGGCAGTTATGCAAACGCACAGTTTGTAGTAAATTATAAAAAGGTTGCCGATACTTATTTTGAAAATAAGGATTACTATGCGGCATCTACTTTTTATAAACGAGCATTAAAAATTACCGGAGATAGCACTTATGCTATTTTACCCTATGGTAAAGAAAGAAAAACAGCTTCTGATAATAAAGCGATAGAAGATTATGAAGGATCGGTTTATAACCTGGCAGAATCGAGCCGTTTATACCGTGAATTTAACGAAGCCGAAAAATACTATGCAGTTGCCATAACTTTTAGCAATACCCGCTACCGTAAAGCTCTTTTTTATTATGCAGAAAGCTTACGCGCAAATAAAAAGTTCAATCTGGCTATCGACGCTTTTCAGCAATATATCCAAAGAAACGGAAATGATCCGCTGGCTAAAGAGGCACAAAAAGAAATCGAATCCTGTAAATTCGCCATCGAGGAAATGCGTTTTCCACGCATGGTGCAGGTAAAAAAACTTCCTGCTAACGTAAACGGTTTAGGCTCTAACTATGCCCCGGTTAAACTGAATAACGAATTTTATTTTACCTCTTCACGCCCTGTTGCAGTAGCCGGGAAACGCGATTTGGTTAAAACCGATGCAGGCGATGTGCAGGTTTCCACTAAAAGCAACCCTTTCATCAATAACATTTATACCGCTAAAGGTGAATTAAGTGCCAGCGATATTGCTGTTAAAATGGTAGATATCAATTTCCCAAAGAATATTGAAATAGCTGCACCGGCTTTTTCGCCCAATGGCAGTGTGGCTTATTTTACAGCCTGGAAGGACAAAGAAAAATATGGTATTTACAGTGCTAAGAAAACAGGCGATAAGTGGTCAGACCCACAACCAGTTGGTTTGCAGGTAAACAGTAAAGATTTTAATTCTTCGCAACCTTTTGTAACCAGCGACGGTAAATTCCTGCTTTTCTCATCAGATAGGAGCGGTGGTTACGGGAAATTCGATTTATGGTACTGCGCTATCCGCGAAGACGGATCTTTAGGTCAGGCCGTAAACTTTGGTCCGAACATTAATACTGAAGATGATGAGCGTGCGCCTTACTATAATACTTTAACCAAAAAATTATTGTTCAGTACAGATGGCAGAACCGGTTTCGGAGGTCTTGACTTTTTCGAGTCGGAAGGCGATCTGGTTACCTGGTCTACTCCAAAAAACCTGGGCTATCCTTTCAACTCATCAAAAGATGATCTTTATTTCACTGCAACTGATGACAGAGGAACAAGAGGTTATATCAGTTCTGATCGCGAATCATCATGCTGTTTAGAACTTTTTGAGGTGAAAAAAGAGTACCTCTCTATTTCAGGTATTTTAACCGATTGTAAAACCAAAGCACCTTTAGCCGATGCTGCTGTAACCCTCACCAATGCAGAGGGACCGCAAAAGTTTACTACCGGCGCAGACGGTGTTTACAGGTTTAAAGTAGATTCGAAAAGACCAATTAAATTGCTTTTTGCTAAAGACAACTATTTTGCCATTACCCGCAATTACCCATACGAAGAACTTGCCAAAGCAGATACCTTGATTTATAAAGATTATTGCCTTAGTCCTTTTAAACTGGGTATCCCGATGGCTTTGGATAATGTGTATTACGAATTTAACAGCGCTGAGTTAACCGAGCCTTCTAAAAAGGTATTGGATTTCTTAATCCCGATTATGGAAGATAACCCGGAAATGGAAATTGAATTAGGTTCTCATACTGATAATATTGGAACCGACGAATATAATCTCGATCTATCAAACAGAAGAGCTAAATCATGTGTTGATTATCTGGAGAGTAAAGGTATTGCTGCTTCGAGGATGACTTCTAAAGGTTATGGCGAGTCGATGCCGATAGCTCCAAACGAGATTGTGGTTAAACGCAAGAAAAAGGATAATCCTGAAGGCAGGGCCAAAAACAGAAGAACAGAATTTAAAGTAACCAAAAAATAATATAAAATTAGCATCCCGGTGAGCCATCTTCTTTTTAGGAGATGGCTTTTTTGTTTTTATCGCCCTTTTTAAATTAATCTTTGTAATTTTCCGCCTACCATTTAAACACAATGAAACTTCATATCCAACCAACAATAATTTTTAGAACACCTAAGTTTTCATATCAAACAGAACTTACTGATTGTTGGGAGGAGTTAAAAGAAGCTATTTCGATTTCTTCGGCAGCCTTTTACGAAACGATAAAAGAGGTAAAGGCTAGCGAATTAGCCGGTCTTCCACCTAAAATCCATTTTACCATCTGGAAGTATTTTAACAGGTCTAAATTCCGTGCAACCCCTTACGGTACCTTTGCCAGCTTTAGTTTATTGGATAATGGCATAAAGCCCGTTGCTGAACCTATTGTTGTGCAGGAAGCATTGCAGGTACGCGAACTGGTTGACTGGCCGCAAAAAAACAATATCGGGTTTCAGCTGGCCGAAATATTACCTAAAAACTGCATGCTTTTTAGCAACAGCAGCTATTACTTAACACCAAACAGCATTCGCTACATAGCTTGTGCCGATGGAGTGTTTGAGCTGGCAGAACTCGATTACGATAATACAGTAAAGCAGATTTTAGATAGCTGTTTAGCACCTATCAGCGTTAATGATCTGGTTAAGGCACTACAACTGGAGCATACTGAACTTGAAGGTTTATTTGGCTTACTGCAGGATATGCACGACCTGCAACTCATTTTTACTAATTACGACCCTAACATTATAGGCGCTGATTATTTTGAGCGTATTGGCTTTAACGATACTACCGGTCTACCTAAATATCTCCTTGCCCAAAGAGCCGTTCAGTCTGGAAATATTGAAGAGCGATTGCTTCAGGCAATTCCGGCATTAGCTAAATTAATGCAGGATATTTTGCCTGCCAAAGATCAAGGTGCGCTTGGGCAATTTACCACACGTTTTAAAAGGAAATTCGAAGATCAGGAAATTTCGCTATTGGTGGCCTTAGATCCCGAAACGGGCGTGGGCTATGATGAACTGGAACAGGCAGGGCAAAACGACGATTTTATAGCCAGGCTAAATAACAAGCCCTCAAAAAAAACAACAGAAAGCGAGCAGGTTAAAAACCAGTTGCGTGCAAACCTCTCTTCGCAAGGTTTCGAAAAAGGAAAAACCATTTTTTTGAACAAGCTTTCTTTTACGCCGAATGAAAAAATCTTGCCTCTGCCCAATTCGCTGAGTATGATCATGTCAGTTCAAGACGATCTTATTTTTGCCGAGCAGATAGGCGGAGCTACATCAAATGCTTTAACCGGCCGTTTTACGATGGCTGATGAAGCGGTTGAACGTTATACCAAAAGTATTGCCCGTATCGAACAGGAAGCTAACCCTGACGTTTTGTTTTTCGATGTAGCCTATATGGTCGAGACTACTGTGGATAACGTAAACAGGAGAAAACTGATTTATAACCACCAGTTGTCTATCTTAAATTTCGACACATCGGCTGCTCCTTTAGTTTTGAATGATATACAGCTATCGGTACGGGGTACAGAAGTTATACTCCGCTCTAAACGGTTAAATAAGCGGTTAATACCGCGCCTGGCCTCAGCCTATAATTATTCCCGTTCCGATCTTTCGGTATTCAGACTACTTTGCGATTTGCAACACCAGGGTTTGCAGAGCAATCTTTCCATTCCGCTCGATAGCATATTCCCCGATCTGGATTATTATCCGCGCTTGCAGTACCAGAATATCGTTTTGAGCAATAACAAGTGGAAAATCAAAAAGGAAAATCTTTTAGGCGCTGATAAAAAGTATCTGCCGGTTGATCGTTGCCGCGAATACCTGACCAAATTAGGACTAAGCCCATATTTTAAAGCAGGAGTAGCCGATCAGAAGCTGTGTTTTGCACTCGATAGCGATGAAGATCTGAATGCCTTTCTCCAGTACATGCAAAAACAAAGCAGCATTTATTTGGAAGAAGTTACCTTTCCTGAGGAAAGTGCTGTTGTTGATGAAAAATCGAAGCCTTATCTTTCGCAGTTTATCTTAAGTCTTACTCATAACCAACAACTTTATACTGGAATTACAGCCCATGCAGGATCTGCAGCAGTAACCCGTTTTTTTCCGCCGGGTAAGGAGTGGCTGTATTTCGAAATATATTCGCACCAACAGCGGTCAGATCAGGTTTTAGCCGAAGTTATTGCACCTTTCATTGCCAGTCATGAAGCTGATATCAAAACCTGGTTTTTTATAAGGTACAATGAAAATGGAAACCACATCAGGTTTAGGTTGCGGTTGCAAAACGAACTTAGGGCGCAGGCACTAATTGCCGACCTGATGGAAGACCTGGCTATACTTTTAAACAGTGGCCTGGTTTCGGATGTGCAGATTAAAACCTATAAACGGGAGCTTGAGCGTTACGGAAGTGATAATATTGAAAATGTAGAAAAACATTTTGCCGTCGACAGCGCATTTGTACTTTCGCTTTTTGAAACCCAGCCCAATCATTTTGATAAGTATAAACTTTGTGCAGCTTTGGTATCAACGCTGGTTGTTTCGAAAATAACCGACCGCCCAACCCTGTTTAAAATGATTAGCGGAATTTCTGATGCATTTAACCGCGAACATCATTTAGATGCAACTGATTTTAAACAGCTGAACAGTCAGTACCAGGAATTCAGAAAAGCTCCTTTTGGCGGATTAAACGAAGATCAGCAGCAGAACTTTAATGCTTTATCTGCTTCATTGATTGGTATGCTAAAACATACCCAGTCAACACAGCAGGCAAAACTATTTAGCGATTTAATGCACATGCATGTAAACAGGCTGTTTAATAAAGATCAGCGTACGCATGAAATGGTGATGTATTATTTCCTGGTAAAGGAAATTCAGCGTCAAAATGCAATGGCCCGTTAACGGTTTAACCTGGCCATTGGATTTACAATATTTACATCTATTTCTGTAATATACCGGTTTAACGGGTCTTTATAATACCTGAACATATAATCCTCACCATAAAAATTGTTCAGGCGTTTCGCAATATTTTCAATTCCCACATGGTGACTTTCTGTTTGCTTGCCCTTATTATCGTTAATCATGTTGATGGTGGTGATATTCAGGTTATTGTTCTGGTAAACAATCTTTATCTGTGCCGGTTGGGTAGAATGCGAAACATTCCCATGTTTAAAAATGTTCTCTACTAAAGTTAACAGGATAAGAGGTGGAAATCTGAGTCCGAATAAATCTCCGGTTACCTCAAGTTCGAGGTTAATGGTATTGGCGGTACGGAGCTTGTGAAGATTAATCAGGTGCTCAATTTGCTCAATTTCTTCACTTAAAGGAACTACCTCTGATGCTTCAGGCCGTTTAAGGGCATAGCGCATCATTTCGGCAAGGTTCATAATGGCATCAGCAGCCATAGGAGCCTTTTTTCGGGCGTCATTATAAATAAAATTTAAGGTATTAAACAGGAAGTGAGGGTTAATCTGACTGCGCAGGTAATTATTCTGCGATTGTACAAAATCATTTTCCAACGCCTGTTTTTCAATTTGAGTAACCAGGTTCTGCCTTTCCAGCGCCTCTACCTTCTTTCGCTCTTCTAATGATTTATTAATATAAACGTAACCGGTAGCAAAACCAATAAATAATAACGAGCGGTAAATACAGTTTAAAACAAAATTCATACTGAGCGCAAGCGGCACCTCAACCTTAAACAGGTGGAGTTGTACAAGCAGGAGCCCGAGTAAATGGGTAGTAATAATATATGTACAAATGGCAAGTGCAATTAGCAGGAAAATCTTTAAAATTTTTAAGGTGCCCTTACTTCCGTCGAGTACCTTATTCAGAAAAAAGGAGTAGGTATAAAAAACAGAAATATTGGTTAAATAGATTACCACATAAATGGCGGGCGGTTGAAATCTTTTGCTCAGTAAGCCTAGAATAAATACTTCGTAAATGATGTAAATACCCCACACAATTAGATGAGACTTATACTTTTCGTAGAAGGTTTTTAAATTTAAAAGATTCATTTTTTTGCTTTTAATCTATTGAAATGCGGTTTTTATCTCCCAAAAATGGGGGTTTGTGTAAAAAAATAGTGGTAGTTGTTTTTCTGCCGCACCTTTACAGAAATTAATAACAACAATAAAAAATCACATCTAAAATAATATACCATGAAAGCGCAACACACAACTAAACTTGCAAAAAAAACTGTATTTGTTTATAAAAACATTAAAGATCAAAACAACTTCAGTACTAACCCAATTACCGATCAAAGCCAGACTATTGCAACAAACGGTACCTGGATTTTTGCTATCTAGTTAACAGTTCGCTTTTAATAACTTTTAATAATTCACGAACGGGCGATTTTTTTTAATAGCCGTTCTTCATATAATTCTAACATTTAAAGTATATTCAATCATGAAAATGCAACAAACAGCCAAATTGACTAAAAAAACAGTATTCGTTTATAAAAGTATCAAAGACCAAAATAACTTTGAAACCAATCCAATTACCGATCAAAGTCAAACAATTGCCACTAATGGTACCTGGAGCATCATTGTGCTTACTACTACTGGTTTCTAGTCGATTTTAGTAAACTACTTTGAACATAGGCAAAGAAAGCATCTTTATAACCTTCGCCAATTTGTATCATTTCATTGTTTACCAAACGTATAATATTGCCATCAACCTTTTTTATGGCAGTTTTGGCAACAATATTTGATTTGTTTACCCTGATAAACGCATGAGTTTCAAGCGCTTTTTCGATCTCCTTTAATGTAAGGTAGGTTGTATGGGTTTCAGATTTGGTAATTATCTGGATGTAATTTTGCAAAGCCTTGATGTAAAGTATCTCATCAATGGCAATGTTTGAAAAAGCATACTTATGATCGCCTTTAATGTAAAGGGCAGCAACCTGATCAGCTTCTTTCGGAGTAGCTTTTGCAGCGTTGGCCTCTTTCTTTAAAATCCGGTCAATGCCTAATGCAAATTTTGCAAAGGAAATTGGTTTAAGTAAGTATTGATCCGATTGTACATCAAATGCTTGTAGGGCGTAGTCTGGATGTGCGGTAGTAAATATCAGGTATTTCGCTTTCTCTCTGATGTTTTTAGCCAACTCCAGACCGTTTATGCCTGGCATGTCAATGTCCATAAACAATAAATCAATCTCATCGTCAACACTAATTTCTGTAAGTGCCTGTACAGGGCTGGTAAAAGTCTTAAAAACCGTTAAACCAGGCATTTCGGCAATGTGATCCGTTAGTACCTCAATTGCATGTTGCTCGTCGTCAATAACAACGCATTTTAGATTCATGATTATTAAATATGTTTGTTTTTATGATTTGATTGCAAGTTAAATAAAAATGCATTGATTTAATAATAGGGCTAAAAAAAACTTCTCCCCGGTTTTATCTGAAAAAACCGGGGGTTTCGTGTAAAATTCTCCGGGGTTGATGTAAAAAACTTACCAGCCTAACTTCTTTTTCTAATCTTTAAACTGTTTGCCAAAAACAAATAATTGGAAGTGTTAAAAAGCTCCCGATGAAAAACATCTGCCTGCCCAATCTTGTGTAGCCTGTAGATAAGTAAATTAAAAACAGGCCATACAATACTGGGTTAAAAATTAACAATAGAAAAACAAGAAAAGTAAATAATACCGAAAAACAAGAAAAATATTCCCCTACATCTATCTTCCTCTAAAATGAAACACAACGAATACGAGTACTTACTTAATAAGATCTACTACAACGGGATCCTCAAAAAACAGGGGGTGAACGCAGATATTTATCAGAGAATGCAGAATGAGTACAGCAATCTCGATATGAAAAATTTGGTAGAAGGTAAGCTGGATAGCGAATACGCTTTTAGAAAATCTTTTTTGGTTGTGCGTAATTACGTTCAGCAGGCGATTAAAGATGGGATGAAAAGTTTTCAATTTACCATGCGCGCCGGTGATATTACTAAACTGACTTATATGGTTGATATGTTGAACAGGAATTTTTTCGATAAACAAAGTTTAGATCAGATCATCATCACGGCTAACTCGGTATTCAATCAATATAACTTAAAAAATTAACTACCAACAAAGATATTACCATGGAATTAAAAGACGAAATCGGGCAATTTGCCGTAAGAATTAAGAAAATGCTTCCACAAGTTCAATCTGAAGATTTAACGCGGAATGCCTTAGTAATGCCTTTTATTCAAATTTTAGGCTTCGATCCTTCTGAGGTTCAGTCTGAAGCAGTTTTAGATTTTGGGGTTAAGAAAAGTAAAAAGGTAGATTACACCATTATGAAAGATGGCGAGCCAACTATTTTGGTTGAGTGTAAACACCATAACGATAATTTAGATATCCACGATTCGCGCTTATCTAAGTATTTCCGTAAAACAAAAGCTAAATATGGTTTATTAACCAATGGTTTAGTGTACCGTTTTTACACAGAGAAAATGGTTAGATCAAAGAAAAACCAGGAGCCTGCGTTTGAATTTAAAATCACTGATACTAAAGCTGCAACTATTGCTAAAATGATCGAAGAGCATAAAGATTACTTTAATGTAGATCAGAAACAAGGCGTATTAGCCAGCTAATAAAATATTAATTTTAATCTAAGAGTTCCCGAAAATTCTTACCTAAGGTCCTGATGTAAATCGGGACTTTTTTTATGCCTTGATTTTTTATTAAACCACAAAAAAGGGGAGTACCACAAATGGTCTCCCCTTTAAATATATTAGCTTTAAGATTGCTTAAATTAGCTCTACGCTTCTGCTAACGAAAGCAGTTAACTCAGCTCCGGTTAACATGCCTTGTGCCAACAAGGCTAAATCTACTGCTTGCTTAGCTAAGGTACTTTGCTCAGCCTCTTCCGATTTAAGGATTTTACCAATCAACTTATGGTTACCGTTAATGGCAACTTTGTAATTGTCTGGCATCTGGCCATAAAAGCCCATTCCGCCACCCATAGCAGCCATATCTTTCATACGGCGCATAAACTCATCCATTGTAATGGTAACAGGTAACTCTTCAGGGTGTAAAGCCACAATTTCTACATGCATACCAGGTTTGGTAATGGCTTTTTCGAAAATGCCGGTTACTTCCTTAACCTGATCTTCGGTTAAAACGTGCTCGTTTTGCTCATCTTTTTCAATCAGCTTATCAGCAACGCTCGAATCAACACGTTTGATTGATGTTTTTTCAAGCTTCTGCTCTAACTGATTGATGAAATGGTTATCAATTGGCGAATCCAGTACCAGTACATCGTACTCTTTTTTATTGGCCGATTGTATAAAGGCATCCTGTTTAGCAGCATCGTTGGTGTATAAATAAACCACGCTACCATTTTTATCGGTTTGTAAAGGCGATACTTTCTCTTTGTATTCTGGTAAGGTATAAAGCTCGTTTTTGGTGTTGCCAACCAATGCAAAATCTTTAGCCTTATCATAAAATTTCTCTTCGCTAATCATTCCGTATTTAACAAAAAGACCAATGTCTTTCCACTTATCTTCGTAAGCTTTACGGTCTTTTGCAAATAATTCAGCAAGTTTATCGGCTACCTTTTTGGTAATGTAGTTATTGATCTTTTTAACGTTGCTATCGGCCTGTAAGAAACTACGTGATACGTTTAACGGAATATCCGGCGAATCGATTACACCATGCAATAACATCAAAAATTCAGGTACGATATCTTTTACCTCGTCGGTAATAAACACCTGGCGCGAGTATAATTTGATTTTGTTGCGTTGCATTTCAAAGTCGTTTTTCAACTTAGGGAAATACAACACACCGGTTAAGTTAAACGGATAATCTACATTTAAGTGGATCCAGAATAAAGGCTCTTCCGAAAATGGATATAATTCGCGGTAAAAATTCAGGTAATCTTCGTCTGACAAATCTGCAGGCGCTTTTGTCCATATAGGGTTGGTGGTATTGACGATGTTATCAACGGTTACATCGCTGTATTTTGCTTTACCTTCTTCATCAACACCATCTTCAACAGATTCTGTTTTGGTACCAAACTTAATTGGAACAGGCAAAAATTTAGCGTATTTATCAAGAATTTCCTGAAGTTTTGATTCTTCTAAAAACTCTTCCGAATCTTTGTTTACATGCAGGATAATATCTGTACCGCGACTGGTTTTGGTACCTTCGGTAATTTCGAATTCGGTACTGCCATCACAAACCCAACGTGCAGGCTCAGCGTCATCCTGGTATGATAAAGTTTGGATTTCAACCAAATCTGCCACCATAAATGCTGAATAGAAACCTAAACCGAATTTACCGATGATTTCGTTGGCATCTTTGGCGTCTTTGAATTTTTCTACAAACTCGCTTGCACCTGAAAATGCTACCTGGTTAATGTATTTTTTGATTTCTTCGGCAGTCATACCCAAACCATTATCGCTGATGGTAATGGTTTTTGCTTCTTTATCAACAGCAACCTGTACCAATGGCTGGCCAACTTCGCCGTTAAACTGGCCCAAAGAGCCTAATCTTTTAATTTTTTGAACTGCATCTACCGCGTTAGAAACCAACTCACGAAGAAAAATTTCGTTATCAGAGTATAAAAACTTCTTAATTATCGGGAAGATGTTCTCAGTATGTATCGAGATATTTCCTTTTTCCTGTATGCTCATATGTGAATAAATTGTTTAATCTATATCCTTGCATAACAAGGGTTGTTCCAAAGGGTTTTATTTGCCAAAATGACAGATGGAAGAGGGAGAGGGAATGGCGCTAAAAAGAAAGCCAAAAAACGCTGGGTTCTTTGGCTTTAAAATCGTGTATGTTACGCTTAATTCAAAAGAAAACTAGGTTGATCTTCTTCAAGCGAAAGGATTTTTGAAATTTTCTTCAACAACACATCCATCTGGAAAGGTTTAGATAAGAAATCATCCTGACCATAGTTTAGCGTGGTAAAATCTTTGGGATCGTATAAGCCCGAAATCAGTAAAATCGGAATCTTTGAAGTGCTTTCAATAGACTTTAACTGCTCGCACAAAATACGCCCATCTATATGTCCAAGCGAAATATCCAGTAAAATCAAATCAGGGTTAAACTGCGCTATCCGGTTGAAAATTTCTTCCCCGTCATTTAGTGCAGAAACTTTAAAGCCGCCAATTTCCAGTATCAATTGTATGGTTTCTAAAACCTCAATATCATCATCTACTACCAGTATTCTCTTCATATGTATTCGCAATTATATGCTGTTAAAAGTATAACAAAAGTTTGTGGGCTTATGTTTACAATCTTAAGCATATTTTAACAATTTATTATAGCTTTAAAGTAGATTTTGATTTAACTGGCTTGCTGAATGATGCCCTCTTTGTGCAAAATAAAATTAAACAGCTCATCAATTGGTTTTTGTAAAATTTTGCCGGGCTCAATGCCGTTTTCTACCAATACCGAAATGAGTGCGTCCTGATAATAGTAGGCAATAGAACCTACAAAATGGCAGGGTACATTTTTATGTTTGGGATAATCTTTAACGTTGGTATCTACAAATTCCTGAAAGCCTTTTCTTAATATTTCCTGAATAAAAGGGTGGTCTTTGTGGTTAGCCATAAAACGGCTAAAACCTGCTAAATATATATTTGGAAATGGTTTTTGGTACACGTTGGTAATAATCTGCTCTTTTTCTGCAGGGAAGGTTTTTTTAAACTCTGCTGCTAAGTTTGAAGGCATTTTATTGTATAAGTAACTTAACAATACTTTTTTTCCAAAGAAGGTACCCGAACCCTCATCGCCTAGAACATAACCCAAGCCGTGGTGGCCATCGTGTATTTTCTTACCGTCGAAATAACAAATGTTAGACCCTGTACCTAAAATACAATTTAAGCCTTCGGCATTTCCGCAGGTAGCATACACTGAACCTAAAAGATCATGATCTACAGAAATAAAAGCTTTGGTGAAAATGGTTGATAGCCCGTTCGAAACCACTTCGTGCTTATCAGGAGAGGAGCAACCCGCCCCAAAAAAATAAATCTCTTTAACCTCATCTGCATATTGGATTAAGGATTCGTTTTTAGAAATTAACTTGGAAATTTCCTGCTCACTTAAAAAATAAGGGTTTATTCCCGGCGTGCTAAACTTAACTGTTTCGCCATTGTGGTAGCCCATCCAATCGGTTTTTGAAGAGCCACTATCTGCAACAAGTATCATGGATTAAATATAAAGATAAATTACAGAATTTTAAACTTGAAATAATTTCGTTACCTCATTTTAACGCTTATTAGCAGTATTTTAACCACCATGTGCTTTATTAAAGGTTTTTAATCAATAGTTTACGCATTTTAACCAACAATCAGATATTATTGTGTTTTTAATTACAAAAATAGCTTTAATAACAGTCCCTAATGTTTTTTAACCGTAAACAACAATTTTTTATTTGTGCGTTTCAGATTAATCCCGCCCGGCTTATTTAATCAAATCAATACTTCCGCTAATTGCTTTTAATGTGGTTTCGGCTATTTTGGCCTGATACTGCATTTCAATGAAACGGTTTTGTGCATCAATGGCATTACGCTGCGCTTCTCTCAGTTCTAACGGGGCAATGCTGCCTAAGCGATATTTCGCTAAGGTAATATCCAGATTTTCTTTGGCAATATCTACATTTCGCTGCTCAAGCTTAATCAAATCCAGATAGGTATTGTAATTTTCGTATGCGGTAAGCAATTGCGAATTTACATCCAGCTTCGTTTTGTTTAGGGTAATGGCAGAGTTATCTATCTCTATTTTTGCATTCCGCTCTTGCTGGCGCTGTAAAAAGCCATTAAACAAATTAATACTTGCGGTAACGCCATAGGTAAATCCGTTTGCAGCAAATTTTTGGTTAAAGCCTGTTGGGCTGGTACTGTTTGCCCTGCTGTAACCCGAATTTAAGCTTACCGATGGGTACCTAGCCCCGCGGATTGATTTTAGATTTAGAGCAGCAATGCGCTGGTTAATAAATGCGTTTTGCACATTTGGGTTCTGTTGTTCGGCCATTTCGGCCATTTTACTAAACGAAATACCTTTATCTACATCAATTTTATTTTCTACCGAAAATGAAGTGCTAATATCCCTCACCATTAACTGATTTAAACGTACCCTGGCCACCTGCAAAGTGTTTTTTGCCTGCAGGTAGCTTGAAGTATCTGTATTGTAATCTACCTGTGCGCTTAATACATCCAGTTTTGAGCCGCGGCCGAGTTGTAATTTTGTTTTGGCAATATTGGCGCGCAAAACGGAAACATCCATAGCACTATCAGCAGCGATAACCAGCTGTTGTTGCCTTACCACATCGTAATAAGCAGTAATTACATCGGCTACGGTAGTTAAAATGGTTAAACGGGCATTCAGCTCGCCTTGTTTTTGCAGCTCCTTCAGGCGGTCGTAATTGGCGAACATGCTAAAACCATCAAAAATGGTCCAGTTTAAATCGGCACCATAACTGTTATTGGTACTTTTGGCACCCGTAATTACCCTATCTGGCCCGGTTGCAGGCGTTTGCCGCGTATTTTGGATACTCCCGCCATTGGTATAACTTCCCGAAAGATTAGGCAACATACCTGCATTACCAATATTGGCATTGTTTTTTGCAATGTCGATCTGATTTTTGCTGATTTTAATATCGTAGTTATTCTGTAAAGCAATGGTAATGGCTTCTTGCAGGCTTAGCTTTTGCTGTGCAAAACCCGAAAGCGATAAGCTTATCAGCAGGATAAATATTCTTAATTTCTTGCTCATCTTATTCTTCTATATGTAAAGCTTACTGTTCAAAACGATGGGCTTCTTTTAATTCTTTATTCGGTTTGTAAGGTTTGGCCCAATAAGAGTAAATGGCTGGGATTACAAACAGTGTTAATACCAAAGAGAATAACGTACCACCTACAATTACGGTTCCCATACTCATTCTGCTTTTTGCAGCCGCACCCAAAGCAAGTGCAATAGGCAAGGCGCCAATGGCAATGGCCAAACTGGTCATTAAAATAGGGCGTAAACGTGAAACTGCAGCTTCTCTGATGGCTTCGGGAATGGCCATGCCTTTTTCTTTAAGCTGGTTGGCAAACTCTACAATTAAGATGCCGTTTTTAGTTACCAAACCAATAAGCATAATGGTACCAATCTGGCTGAAGATATTCCAGCTTTGGCCACATAACCAGAGCGATAAAAATGCTCCGGCAACGGCCATAGGTACTGTTAAAATGATAATAATCGGATCTTTAAAGCTTTCGAACTGTGCCGAAAGGATTAAATAAACCAGCAACAGGGCCAGGCCGAAGGCAAAGAATGTGTTAGATGAACTTTCTTTAAAATCGCGCGATTCGCCACTCAAGTCGGTTGAGAAGGTTTCGTCTAATACTTTTTTAGATATGGCATCCATGGCATCTATACCTTCGCCAATACTTTTACCCGGCGCTAAGCCTGCCGAAACGGTAGCCGCAATAAAACGGTTGTTCCGGTACAATTGTGGCGGGCTGCTTTCTTCTTTAGCGGTAACCACATTATCGAGCTGAACCAGTTCGCCTTTATCATTACGTACATAAACCGAGCTCAAATCCAAAGGATCTTTTCTGTCGCCGCGATCGAACTGGCCAATTACCTGATACTGTTTCCCGTTCATAAAAAAGTAAGAAAACCTTTGCCCACTGAGTCCTAAATTTAAAGTTTGTGCAATGGCTGAAATAGAAACACCTAAATTTTTGGCTTTGTCGCGGTCGATGGTCAGGTTAATTTCCGGCTTGTTAAATTTCAGGTTCACATCCGAAACTGTAAATGTAGGGTCTTTGGCTACCGCATCCATAAACAATGGAATTTTCTCACGTAGCTTTTCAAAATTTTGTGCTTGAATAATGTAACTGATGGGTAAGCCGCCCCGGCGACCAACTGAAATGGTAGGCTGCTGGCTCACAATTGTTTTTCCTTCTGTGTATTTTTTGGTTATCCGGGTAAGCATATCTGCAATATCCTTTTGCGAACGTTCACGGGTTTCCGGATCCGTTAAACCCATCCTCACAAAACCTGAGTTTACAGCACCCGAGCCACCAAAACTTGGTGAGCTGATGGTAATGTTCACATTCTTTTCTGGAACAGAATCAATCACCAACTGGTTCAGTTTCATGATAAACTTATCGGTATAGGCAAAAGAAGCTCCTTCTGGCGTAGATACGTTAATGTTGATGGCACTGCGGTCATCATACGGGGCAGTTTCTTTTGGCAGTATCTTCCAGAAAAGAAAAATAAGGCCCATACATACCAGGATAATCGGTACGGAAAGCCATCTTTTATCTAAAAATTTATTCAGGTTCGATTCGTAGGCATCGTTTAACTTTACAAAATAAGGCTCAGTCCAGTTGTAGAAACGCGATGGTTTATGCCCGCCTTTTTTCATCAGGTAGGCATTTAGCATCGGTGTAAGGGTAAGCGAAACGAAAGCTGATACCAATACCGCAGCACCGATTACCACCCCAAATTCCCTGAACAAACGACCCACAAATCCCTGTAAGAAAATTACCGGTAAAAACACTGCGGCAAGTGTAATAGAGATTGATATTACAGCAAAAAAGATTTCGTTTGATCCTTTTATGGCAGCTTCAAATGGCGACATGCCTTCTTCTACCTTTTTGAAGATATTTTCGGTAACAACGATACCGTCATCCACCACCAAACCTGTTGCCAGTACAATGGCCAGTAAACTCAATACGTTTATCGAAAAGCCAAAGGCATACATGATAAAAAACGTGAAAATGAGCGACACCGGAATATCAATCAACGGCCTGAAGGCGATGGCCCAGTCTCTAAAAAACAGGTAAATAATTAAAATTACCAGTACCAGCGATAAACCGATGGTTTCGGCAACTTCGGTAACCGAACGTTTGATAAAAAGGGTATTATCTAGGGCTACTTTTAATTTAATATCCTGTGGGATATCGGCCTTTAATTTATCGAAACGTTTGTAAAACTCTTTACTGATATCGAGATAATTGGCTCCGGGTTGAGGGATAATAGCGATGGCTACCATCGGTCTGCCCGATTCGCGTAAAATAGTCTCCTCGTTTTCAGGCCCCAGAACGGCATAACCCACATCTTTTAATTTAATTACCTGGTTGCTGTCTGATTTGAGGATCAGGTTGTTAAACTGGCTTTCGTTGGTCAATTTACCAAGGGTTTTTACGGTCAGTTCGGTAGTGGCCCCGGTAATTTTTCCCGATGGAAGCTCTACGTTCTCATTGTCCAGAGCGGTAACAATATCCTGCGAGGTTAAGCCATAAGCGCTCAGTTTATTCGGATCCATCCAAATACGCATGGCATATTTACGCTGCCCCTGAATTTGAACACTACTTACTCCCGGAATGGTTTGAATACGATCTGCAATTACATTTTCGGCAAAATCACTTAACTCGAGTGTATTGCGCTTATCACTCTGGATCGTCATCGATAAAATCGGGTCAGAGTTGGCATCGGCCTTGCTTACAACAGGTAATCCGTCAATATCTTTAGGCAAGTTTCTGGCTGCCTGCGAAACTTTATCACGAACATCATTGGCTGCCTCTTCAATGTTTTTATCGAGATTAAACTCAATGGTGATGTTACTGGCTCCCTGGTTACTGGACGAAGAAATATTCCTGATCCCATCGATCGAATTGATCGATTTTTCAAGCGGTTCGGTAATCTGCGATTCAATGATATCCGAGTTGGCACCAGGGTAGGAGGTTCTTACCGAAACCACCGTCGGATCGATAGAAGGGTACTCGCGCACCCCCAGAAAGGTATAGCCAATTATCCCGAAAAGGACAATCAGCAAGTTCATCACAATGGCCAGAACAGGCCTTTTTATACTCGTGGTGGAGATGCTCATAATTATTCTTTAACCAAATGAACTTTAACCGGCGCATCTTTCTTCAAAGCCATCGAGCCTGTGGTTAAAACTGTGTCGCCTGCTTTTAATCCCGAAGTAATTACAATGTTTTCATCGGTACGGGTACCGGCCTCTACATTAACTTCCTTTGCTTTGCCATCTTTCTGTATATAAACAATTTTGCCTTTTAAAACCGGAATAACAGCTTCGTTAGGGATCAGGATCGCATTTTGAAGGGTGTTTAAGGCCAGTTTAATTTTGGCAAATGAGCCCGGCAATAGTGCATTATCGGCATTTGGCGCCAAAGCCCTGATTTGTAAAGTGCGTGTTGCTGCATTAATACCCGGCTCTATGGCATATACTTTTCCTTTGTTCTGTTTGGCAGAACCATCGGTAGTAAAAATAATTTCAGAATTTATTTTAACCTGACTGGCGTATTTCTCTGGTACGGAGAAGGTAACCTTAACCGGATTGGTGCTCACCAGATTGGCAATTACGGTGGCAGGTGTTAAATAGGTTCCGGCAGAGATACTGCGTAAACCCACCCGGCCTGTAAAAGGCGCCCGGATAGTAGTTTTTGCTAATTGCGCCCTGATTAATTGCGCTTGTGCCTGTAAAGATTTTAAATCTGCCAGGGCCGTGTCGTATTCTTCCTGACTGATTGCCCCCTTGGCCAGCAGTTGTTTTGCCCGATTTTCGTTGGTGGCAGAAAGTTTTTGCTTGGTTAGCGCATCCTGCAATTGCGCCTGTATATCTCTATCGTTTACTTTTACCAGCACACTTCCTTTAGCTACAGTGGTGCCTTCCTGGAAATAAATTCCGGTAACCAACCCCGATACTTCACTTTTTAATACTACCGATTCATTGGCTTCAATGGCGCCGGTTACTTCCAGGTCGTTGTTAAACGATACCGGTTTTACCACAATACCATCTACCACAAGCGGCGCCGATTTTCCGTCTTTATCGCCTGCTTTACCTTTTCCTGCACCGGCAGAAGCTCCGCCTTTTCCCTCTAGTTTTTTGTTTGCGTTAATTCTGTAATATACCAGATAGGCCAGGCCCAGAGCTAAAACAGCATAAAAAATATACCTTTTCTTCATGTTTAAATTTGTGTCGTGCTTGTTCCGGACATTAAAATAGCATTAATACCCTAGCATTAGAGGGCAAAAATATCCAAATAGTTTAGTCCTAAATTTGTTGTATTAAGGATGTTACAGCGCTACAGCTTGGAGTTTGCAGTTTTCAGCTGGGAGTTAACTATTCGTGAACAAGATGTAATTGGCATTTATATGCTACAACTTAGTTAGAGGCAAGAATTATGGTTGACGTTTATAGTTTGGCTGACCAAAAGACCATTAACTATCAACTGTGATACAATGAAAATTTTACACCACATTTAGCTATTTCATACTGAAAACCCATCAATAAATCTAAATTTGCAGCAAAACACAGTGAATATGTTTAATAAAAAATCAATTTTAAGTTTAGTTTTACTACTAACGTGTATTATGGCAGCGAAGGCGCAGGTAAAAATAGGCTTTGAGGTTTCTTTTAAAGAACCACAAGCACATTATGCAGAGGTGCAGATGAATATTTCTGGACTGGCAAAAGATTATGTAGATGTAAAGATGCCGGTATGGACCCCTGGTTCTTACCTGGTACGCGAATTTGAAAAAAGTGTAGAAGAGTTTAAAGCTTCTGCAGCCGGTAAAGCGGTTAAAGTAGAAAAAGTAAGAAAAAATATTTGGAGAATCTTTTCGGCAAATGCCAAAGATATTCAGATTAATTACCGCGTTTATGCATTCGAAATTTCTGTTCGTACTGCATTTATCGATGAGTCGCATGCATTTTTATCGCCTACTGCAATTTTTATGCACCCTGATGGCATGATTAAATCGCCAAGTACGGTTAAAATTATTCCTTTTAATACCTGGTCTAAAGTTTCAACAGGCTTAACCCCGGTTACAGGCGAACAGTTTACTTATAAAGCTACTGATTTTGATATTTTATATGATAGCCCGATTGAAGTAGGTAACCAGGATACTTTTGAGTTTACTGCTGCGGGTGTTCGCCATGAAGTGGCCATGTATGGTGGTGGTAACTACGATAAAGAAAAACTTAAAGTAGATATGGCTAAAATTGTAGAGAAAGAAACTGCAGTTTATGGCGAAAACCCTAATAAATACTATCTTTTTATTGTACATAACTTTTTAAAAGGTGGCGGTGGTTTAGAGCATTTAAACTCTACTACTTTAGGCGCTACCAGAAATGCTTACAATACTGTCGAAGGTTATAAAGGCTTTTTAGGTTTGGTTGCGCACGAATATCACCACCTTTGGAATGTGAAACGTTTGCGTCCTGTTGCTTTAGGCCCTTTCGATTACGATAACGAGAATTACACCACTAACCTTTGGGTGGCCGAAGGTTTTACCTCTTATTATGAGAATAAATATTTGCACCGTGCAGGTTTTACTGATGTAAACGAATTTTTGAAAGATTTAGCAGGAGGTGTAGGTACAGTTTTAAATACACCTGGTGCCAAATACCAATCAGCCGCTTCTTCTAGTTACGATGCCTGGATTATCGGTTATCGTCCGAACGAGAACTCAAAAAACAATTCAATTTCTTACTACAATAAAGGTGAGGTAATTGGTATTTTGATGGATCTCGAAATTATTAATGCTACAAAAGGCACTAAAAGTTTGGATGATGTAATGAAAGCCATGTACTTGCAGTGCAAAACTTTAAAACGCGGCTATACCGATGCCGAATTTAAAGCCATGGTTGAAAAAATATCGGGAATTAGTTTTACCAATTTCTGGGCAAAATACGTTAACGGTGTTGATGATGTAGAGTATGTAAAATATTTCGGCTATGCTGGTGTTGATGTTGCGACCGAAAATGCCACTCCAGGGAAACCCGTTACCGGTGCTGCAGTTCAGTTGGGTAATATTGGTTTAGAAGTAACTTCGGTTGTCCGAAATTCGGCTGCCTGGATAAATGGTTTAAACGTTAACGATGTTATTGTGCAAATTGATGGATTGTCGTTGAGTGAAGCATTGAAAAGTGTAAAACTGAAAGATCCTAAATTTTCGTTAGATATTTTGCCGCTTATTACCAATAAAAAAGCAGGCGATCAGCTAAGCGTTAAAGTAATCAGGGATGGCCTGGAGAAAGAATTTTCTTTAACCCTTAAAGAAAATCCAAATGTACGCTTAAAGGCAACCGTTAACGAAAATGCAACAGCCGCTCAAAAAGCTGTATTGAAAAAATGGACAGGAGTTTAGTTAACAGTTTTCAGTTAGCAGCGCTCAATTGGGCATAAAAAAATCCCGTAAGNNCTTACGGGATTTTTTTATGCTTAGCACCCTGCGCGCTACGTTTCGCTTAGAAAGTATATCTAAAACCTAAACCAAATCGGCCGGCATTAAAATCACTGTCGTTGCTGCCCAAATAAATTCTTGGTCTCCAATCTAAAGCTAAAGCCAATGGTGCACCACTAAATTTATAATCTAAACCAACCATCGGAACCAGAAAAAAGTTAGAACCACCATCATACAATTGAATTGAAGGACCTCCACCAATATACCAGTCTAAACCTCTTGCGCCTGGAATTGAAGAATTGTACTGTAAAAAGCCCTGGATAATTGTAGAGTTACCACCAAATAGAACATCACCCTGAATAGCAGCTTTTGGACTAAAATGGTGTCTGATAGATGGACCTACCAAAGTAGCACCATCACCAAAATCGATACCTAAACCTAAGCCGGTTTTATAGTTTTGAGCTTTAACGTTTGTTGTACTCAGTGCGAATAATGCAATGCATCCTAAAATTGTAAATAACTTTTTCATAATTGATATGTTTTTGTAAAATAATTATCAGCTTAACAACTTTAATGCCGTTTCTGTTTTTAAGGTCAAAATCAGGAACGATTAAAAAACAATGCTTGCATAGTAATTTTGTAATTGCTAAGTTTAGTTTTAAATTTTTGATCAGAATAAATACAGCTTTTGGCTAAGCAGGATGTATTATTTTAATTAAAGAGACACATAATGATCAATCTTTATGATTGATTTTTTAACTTAACCAAATAATAACAATTCATATGGCGGCAGAAATTAAACGGGTTTTTGATCTTTTGAAATATAGCCTCGAAAATCCCAAGAAGGAATTCATCAGCGGAAAAATTAAGGGGAAATGGATAAATTATAGTACAGCCGATTTTTGTACTGCGGTAGATAATTTAAGTCGCGGATTAATTAAACAAGGTATTAATAAAGGCGGAAGAGTGGCTGTAATGTCGCACAACCGGCCCGAATGGAACATTGCCGATTTTGCTGCCAACCAAATAGGGGCTTACCAAATTCCATTATACCCAACACTGGCCGAACACGATATTCAGTTTATATTAAAGGATGCTGAGATTTCGATCGTATTTGTGGCCGACGAAGAATTGTATAAAAAAATAAAACCCTGTGCCGATGCCATAAATCCGGCCATTAAGATTTATAGTTTCAACGAAATTGCCGAAGCGGAAAACTGGAATGTACTGATAGCTGATGGCAAAGTGGCGACAGAGATCAACCTCGACGATTATCGGGCAAAAGTTGAACCCGAAGACGTTTTAACTTTGATTTATACTTCAGGTACAACAGGCACCCCTAAAGGGGTAATGCTAACGCACAATAACCTGGTGGCCAACTTTGTCAACTCATCAGTTGTAATACCCGAAGGTGTTAAAAAAGGGCTTAGCTTTTTGCCTTTGTCGCATATTTTCGAACGGATGATCATTTATTTGTACCTGTTCAACTCTACTGCAGTGTATTATGCTGAAAGTATGGAAACCATTGTTGCCGATATTCAGCATGTAAAACCTAATGCATTTTCTACCGTTCCCCGTCTGCTCGAAAAAGTGTACGATAAGATTATGGAGAAAGGCAAAGCTTTAACAGGTGTTAAAAGAGGCATTTTCTTCTGGTCGGTTGCATTGGCCGAGAAATATTCGGTTAACGCAGGTGCCTGGTATAATTTAAAACTGGGTATTGCCCGTAAACTGGTTTTTAAAAAATGGCAGGAAGCCCTGGGCGGAGAAATTGTGGTAATTGTATCAGGTGGGGCAGCGTTAAACCCGCGTTTAGCCAGGATTTTCTGGGCAGCTGGTATGCCGGTTTTCGAAGGCTATGGTTTAACCGAAACTTCGCCTGTAATTACCGTAAACCATTTTGGAGGCACCATGTTTGGCACCGTTGGCGAAGTAATTAAAGGTGTAGAAGTAAAAATTGCGGCAGATGGCGAAGTACTAACCCGCGGGCACCAGGTAATGAAAGGTTATTACAACCGCCCTGATTTAACCAGCGAGGCGATAGATGAGGAAGGCTGGTTCCATACAGGCGATATTGGCGAACTGGTAGATGGTCGCTTTTTAAAGATTACGGATCGTAAGAAAGAAATGTTTAAAACAGCAGGTGGTAAATATGTGGCACCACAGATGCTCGAAAATAAATACAAAGAGTCGATCTTTATCGAACAGATTATGGTTTTGGGTGAGAACAGGAAATTTCCTTCGGCGCTTATTGTGCCTAACTTCGAAACCTTAAAAACCTGGGCAGGCCGAAAAGGCATTAGCTTTACAGTAATAGATGAGCTCATTAAAAACGAGCAGGTTTTAGCTAAATATAACGAAGTTATTGAAGCGGCAAATGCAGGTTTTGGTAAATGGGAGCAAGTAAAAAGGTTTGCTTTATTGCCTAAAGAGTGGAGCATTGATGGTGGTGAACTTACGCCAAAATTAAGCTTAAAAAGAAAAGTGATTACAGAGAAAAATAACGAAGTAATTGAAAAGATATATAAAGATGCTGAGAACTACAAAGCCCCTCAATAATTTAAAAAGGTCGTTAACCTACCTCAGCGTGGTTGTTTTGTTGGCGGGTTGTGTAACCGGGCAATTAGGTAAGAACAACAGTGGCGAATATAAAAACGGTATGGTGGTTTCTGCCCATCCCAAAGCTTCGCAGGTTGGGGTCGATATTTTAAAAAAAGGTGGTAATGCAGTTGATGCCGCGGTTGCAGTGCAGTTTGCTCTTGCCGTTGTTTACCCCAATGCTGGTAATATAGGTGGCGGTGGTTTTATGGTGTACAGAGGAGCAAATGGCGAAACAAATGCTTTAGATTTTAGAGAGAAAGCAGCGGCAGCAGCAAGCAGGGATATGTATCTGGATGCTTCAGGTAGTCCGATAGTAGACAAGAGTTTGTATGGGCATCTGGCTGCAGGCGTACCCGGGTCGGTTGATGGCATGGTCGAAGCGCATAAAAAATACGGAAAGCTGAGCTGGGCACAGGTGTTACAACCAGCAATAGATTTAGCGCAAAGCGGATTTAAAATTACTAATCGTCAGGCCACCGAGCTGAATAGTTTGCACAGAAAGTTGATGGATTTTAATCCTAACGGTACAGCGCTTGTAAATTTAGAGCATACCTGGCAGGAAAATGATGTATTGGTACAAAAAGAACTGGCCAATACTTTAAAACTTATTCAGGAAAAAAGCAGGGCTGGTTTTTACGAAGGTGCTGTGGCCGACTCGGTTGTAGCCGAAATGCAACGCGGTAAGGGCTTAATTACCAAAGCAGATTTAAAAAATTACCATGCCACCTGGCGTAAACCCATTACAGGCAATTATAAAGATTATAAAATTATTACCATGCCGCCAACGAGTAGCGGTGGCATTGCCTTAATTCAGTTGCTCCAATCAGTAGAGCCTTATCCTTTAAAAAAATGGGGACACAATGCCGATTCAACTGTGCAGGTAATTGTAGAGGCTGAACGGCGGGTATATGCAGACCGGGCTACACATTTAGGCGACCCCGATTTTTATGCGGTTCCGCAACAACAGTTATTAAATACTGACTATAATAAAAACCGCATGGCAAATTTTAACTGGGCTGCTGCAACACCAAGTAGTGCAGTACTGGCCGGCGAAATTAAAGGAAAGGAGCATGAAGAAACCACACATTTTTCTATCGTAGACCGCGATGGCAATGCAGTTTCGATTACCACAACCTTAAATGGCTCGTATGGCTCATTAGTTGCAGTAAAAGGTGCAGGTTTTCTGCTTAATAACGAAATGGACGATTTTTCGGTTAAACCCGGTGCACCAAATATGTATGGTTTGGTTGGTGGCGAAGCCAACGCCATTGCACCAAATAAAAGAATGTTAAGCTCGATGACACCAACCATTATTGAAAAAGACGGAAAATTATTTATGGTTGTGGGTACCCCGGGAGGTTCAACCATTATTACTTCGGTATTCCAAACCATTATTAATGTAATTGACTTCGGTATGTCGATGCAACAAGCAGTAGCGGCTAAAAAATTTCACCACCAGTGGTTACCCGACGAAGTGTATGTAGAAAAAGAGGCAATTGATAGCCTGGCCACCCAAAAATTAAAGGCTAAAGGTTATAATATTGTACCAAGAGGATCGATTGGAAGGGTGGACGCTATTTTGAGGACCCAATGGGGTAACTATCAGGGTGGGGCAGATCCGCGGGGGGATGATAAGGCCATTGGCTGGTAGCTGAATATCGCTTCAATTTTTTATCTTAGCAATGGGCAATCTGTTACCGTTTGGATTGCTGCCCGTATGATTTAAAGTTTAAAGAGATGAAGAAGCGTATATTTAATCTTGCCTTGAATTATGCAGATTTACCTAACGTAGATTCAGCTATCTCTTTTGGCCCCTTTATACAATACCTACACTATAAAATTAAAGAAGAGCAAACCGTAAAGTCTGCACTTTATCGCAATGCATTAAAAGAATTTGAAAAGCAGGGAATCGACAATCAGGTTATTGCGCTCGAAGAGGTTTACCAGCACGAGTTATTGCTCGAGCATATGTATGCCTGTCTTTCGCCGGTATCTTTAGCCGAAGATCAACAGGCCTGGGGACTTTGTGCGCCCATGCAACCCATTACTTTTTATGGTACTGAGCTGATGTATGAACTGCTCGAGCATGAAGAAAAAGATCAGAACAGTTTCGCGGGTTCAAGAACAGCTGAACAGCTCCAGCGGGATCGCCTGCATTTTATATATTCCTTTATTCTGAACCAACTATATGCTTTCCATGCGCCATTAAAGGAAAAATACCACTCGGGCATCAATTCAGATACCGGTTTGCCGGGCTATTTTCACATTGGAGTAAATACGGGTTTTATTGAGGTAAAAGCTAAACAACCATTGCCCGAACTCAGTTACAGGGAATTGCAACAATATTTGAGTGAAGAATCGGGGCTTGATAAGTTGCAGCAAGCGCTACCGCTATCACTTTTCGAACTCAGGGGCATTTCGGTGCTAACCATAACCGATGTTACCGCAAGACAGGCAGTAGAAAATATTAAAGCTGTGCGGTTGAGCCGTGCTCCGGGCAACGAGGGTGTAGCTTATTCAGAAGTAATTCAATCGCTTAAAGTCCTGGTGAAAAATGCCAATATCCAATTCGATCTTTTTCCCTTTGTAAGGGTTAACAATAAAATGGTTTATGGTTATGTAAAAGGAGGCAGCGGATTGCTTTTCTCGGTATGGGGAGAAGAAACCTTAAGTCCCGAAGCTTTTCAGCAAATTGCCGAGGGCTATGCGGCGAACCCCAATTCCTTTTATTCGCCCGATATCTGGGCCGAAAGCAGAGAGATGTTCCCCTGGTTAGAGCGGTTTAGAGAACTCAATGTAAAATCGATGGCGCTTTTACCAGTATTCCATAATCAGGTTTTAGTTGGGGTATTAGGCATGCATACCTGGGTTGGTGAAACTTTCGATGAAAAGAAAATTACACTATTGGAACAGGTGTTGGCACCTATTGCACAGCTGTTGCAGGTTTATATTGATGAATTTAACCTCGAGATCGAAAACATTATCAAAGAGAAATATACATCTATACAACCTGCAGTACAATGGAAATTTAACGAAGCTGCCTGGCATTACCTGCACGATAAGAAAAAGAATTTGCCCCTGCGCACTGATGATATCAGCTTTACGGATGTTTATCCATTTTATGGGGCAATAGATATCAGAAACTCTACAACCGAAAGAAATTTAGCCAGCAAAGCTGATCTTAATCTGCACTTGAGCCTGCTCCGCGATACACTCCAACAACTCAGTAAAACGTATAGCGATGCCTTACTTGTCGAAATTATTTTTAATTGCAACAAATGGAATAATACTTTGCAGGGCGAGGAGTTGAATACAACCGATGAGAACAGCCTGAATATTTTCCTCAACGAAGAAACCACCGATTATTTAAAGCTCATTTCGCTATCGCATCCCAATACGGAGAAGATTATCGATCAATATCTCGAAAACATTGCTGTGCAGGGGGGCAAGGTGTATAAAAACCGGCAGGCTTTAGAAATGTCCATGCAGTTGATTAATACCGATATAAATAATTACTTCGAAGCTGAACGCGAAAAGCTGCAGGAATCTTTTCCCTGTTATTTCGAAAAATTCAGGACCGATGGTGTGGAGTACGATATTTACATTGGCCAGTCTATTGCTCCAGACCGGATTTTCAATCATTTTCACCTAAAGAACCTGCGTTTGTGGCAACTTTCATCAATGGCAGCAATTGCCAAAATGGTGCAGCAACGCCAATCCGATCTGCCCGTTAAACTGGCTACTACCCAGTTGATTTTTATCCACAATCATCCGATCGATATCAGTTTTAGGATCGATGAAAGAAAGTTTGATGTTGAAGGTGCCTACAATATCAGGTACCAGATGATTAAAAAAAGGATCGACAAAGTACTTATCCGCAACTCCGAAGAGCGGCTAACCCAGCCTGAGAAACTGGCCTTAATCTATTTCAATAAAAGAGACATAGACGATTACCTTCCCTTTGTAAAATACCTGCAGGAAACAAGTGTGTTGGGTGCTGAAACCGAAGATCTTGATTTAGAAGATCTGCAAGGTTTAAGCGGCTTAAAAGCCTTGCGTGTAACCATTTTATAGGAAACCCAAGCAGAGTATCTTCAATAAGTTACATAGCTTCCTTTTGGCCTATTCTTCCTGTTTCTTTATATTAGCAACAGCTAACCCAAACCATCTATTGCTATGCGCAAACTATACTTCCTGTTTTTAATTCTAACAATCACCTTAAACTTACAGGCCCAAACCAATGAGGCCAGTCTGGTAAGTCCGCTGATTAACCAATATCAGTCAGACAAAAACATGTTTAACCGGAAATATAACTTCAAGCGTGCGGAAGAATATTTTAAACGGATGACACAATTTTATGCGGGTTGGCAGAAACAGTTAAGTACCCTACCTTTCAACAAACTCACGGTAAATGAAAGGGTAGATTATATTTTGCTCAAACGCGATATCCGTTCTGATTCGGCCAGTTTGCAACAGAACTATGCCGAATTTAAAACCAGCATTTTTGCCTTGCCTTTTGCCCAAACATTGATTGATTTTGAGGCAAAGCGTAGAGTTGGTCAACAGCAGGATGGCAAAGCTATGCAACAACAATTTGAACAGCTGCGCGAAGATATCAGGAAAACCACAAAGGCCGTAGAACAGAAAAATTTGGAAATTACGCCAGTGCAGGCTTCCTGGGCACAGCAAACCGTAAATCAATATTTAGCAGTATTTACCGAAGCTTATAAATTTTACGATGGTTATGACCCACAATTTACTAAAGCTACAAAAGGAGTTTACCCGGAAGTAACAGGTGCTTTGCAGGCTTATGCCGATGTACTGGGTAAAATGGCCAGACCTTCTAATGCGGCAGATGATGGTAGCGGTATTATCGGTAATCCGATAGGCCGGCCAGTCTTATTAAGCAAATTAAAAGATGAAATGATTGCTTACACGCCCGAACAGATTGAAGCCATTGCCATGAGGGAGTTTGCCTGGTGTGATGCCGAAATGCTCAAAGCCTCGCAACAAATGGGTTTTGGCAACGATTGGAAAAAAGCGCTCGAAAAAGTAAAAACCGATTATCCGGAATTGGGCAAACAACCAGAACTGGTTTACGAACTGGCCAATGAAGCCATCAATTTTGTAGAAAAACATAACCTGATTACCATTCCGCCATTGGCTAAAGAGGGGTGGCAAATGAGGATGTTAACCCCGAAAGAGCAATTGTTTGCCCCGTTTTTCCTTGGTGGAGAATCTGTGCTGATTGCCTACCCGACAGAAGACATGAGCGAAAAGGCCAAAATGATGACCTTACGAGGTAACAACAGGCACTTTTCAAGGGCAGTAGTATTTCACGAGCTTATTCCGGGGCATAACCTGCAATATTTTATGCAAAGCAGGTACAAGCCCTACCGTAAAGTGTTTAGTACACCTTTCTGGACCGAAGGCTGGTCGCTTTACTGGGAAATGTTGCTTTGGGACCAGAATTTTCCGAAATCTCCTGAAGATAAAATCGGGATGCTTTTTTGGCGCATGCACCGGTGCGCACGAATCATTTTTTCGATGAACTATCATCTGGGCAAATGGACACCTAAACAATGTATCGACTTTTTGGTAGATCGGGTAGGTTTTGAGCGTGCCAATGCTGAAGCCGAAGTACGCCGGTCTTTTACCGGAGGTTACGGGCCGCTTTACCAAATTGGCTACATGTTAGGCGGGCTCCAGTTCAGAGCTTTACATAAGGAACTGGTACAAAGTGGTAAAATGACAAATATTCAGTTTCACGATCGTATATTGCACGAAAACAATATGCCGGTAGAAATGGTAAGGGCTTTATTAACTAACCAGCAACTGCCCGAAAATTTCAGTACCCGATGGAAATTTGCGGGCGACATTAAATAACGTAAGGCAAGTATTGAATATACCTTTTCTTCTTTAAAGCTGTGGAAAAGTGGAGAAGTATTTTTACTTGCTTGTAGGTTTTGGTATAACTATTGCAATAGTTAAATAACGCTTATTCAACGTTATATATAAAAACTATGAAATTACAACTATTAAGAACGCTTCCAGTTGCTTTAGCTGGATTGCTTATCGGATCGGCTG
The DNA here is from genome assembly GCF_003852395.1 of Pedobacter sp. KBW01. Taxonomy (NCBI): domain Bacteria; kingdom Pseudomonadati; phylum Bacteroidota; class Sphingobacteriia; order Sphingobacteriales; family Sphingobacteriaceae; genus Pedobacter; species Pedobacter sp. KBW01. The sequence goes on along the minus strand of NZ_QAJQ01000013.1, from coordinate 44,763 downwards.
CTTCTGCTCAGGAAAAACCGGCAAGTTCAGCTACTTTCAGAACATGGTCTATCGGTGTTAACGCGGGTGTATTAACTCCGCTTTCTCCACTTGGTGGCAAAAACGACTTTAGTAACAACAAATCTGGTTTCGGTTATGGTCTGTACATTAAAAAACAGATTACTCCTTATTTCTCACTTCGTTTAGATGGAGTACGCGGTAAATTAAAAGGCGATAATACCGAGCCATACGAAAGTGGTGTGGTAAACAATTCGCCGGTAAAAGCTTTCGATACCCAACTGGCTTATTCAGGAAGTTTAAATGCAGTAGTAAACATGTTTAACATCGATATGTTTAAGAAAGAAAATGCATTACAGCTTTATGCTTCGGCAGGTGCCGGTATTGCAGGTTATAAACCTACCATTACCACTGCAGCAGGTACTTCTTTGTACGCTGGCGACAAAAACATTCAGGAATTAATTATTCCGGTTGGTTTAGGTGCCAAGTTTAGAATTTCAGATGCCGTTAACTTCGATTTAGGCTGGACCATCAATTTTGTTGATGGCGATAACTTAGATGGTTATTACAGAGGAGGAAATGACAAATACAACTACGCTTATGCCGGTTTGGAGTTTGCTTTAGGTAGCGGAAAACAATTGGCTTTCCACAATCCGGTTGCTTTAACTTATGATGAAGCGGTGAGTGCAAAACAAACTGCTGAAGGTTTAAAAAGTGATTTAGATGCACAGAAAGCTGAGAATGCAAAACTACGTTCAGAAATGATCGATTTGCTTAAAGATTCGGATGGTGATGGTGTTGCTGATAAATTAGATAAATGCCCGAATACGCCTTCTGGTACTGTAGTAGATGGAGCAGGTTGTCCGTTAAAAACTCCTGAAAAAGTAGTAGAAAAAGTAATCGTAACCGAAGAAGACCGTAAGGTAGTTAACGAAGCGATTAAAAATCTTGAATTTGATTTAGGTAAAGCTACTATTCGCTCTAAATCTTATGCATCATTAAACAGGGTTGCCGCTTTATTAATTGAGAAAAACTTTAGCTTAAAATTAGCTGGTCATACCGATAATACCGGTTCAAAAGAATTGAACTTACGTTTATCGAAAGACAGAGCCGAATCTGTTAAAGCCTATTTAGTATCGCAAGGTGCAAATGCATCACGTATTGAAGCTACGGGTTATGGCATGGGCCAGCCAATTGCTACCAATAAAACAGCAGCCGGCCGTCAACAAAACCGCCGTGTAGAGTTTACCCTTTACTAGTCTGTTTTTAAATGAAAATAAAAAAGTCCCGGTGCAAACCGGGACTTTTTTGGCTTCCAAAAATGGTTACTTTATCAATCTCCTGATTTTTGTTAAGTCGCTATTTTTGAAATTAAAAGAAATCGGTGTGTAATTTTGGTACAACATCTCACTACTGTAGCTGTTATATATGCTAATAAATTTATCTGAACTACTTTTGGTAAAAACAAGATAATTAACATTAGATCCCTTTTTTAAGATCAGTTCATTTAATGTTTTAACAGGAACAAATTTAACCGGATAATTATAAGCTTCTGAAAGATCCTGATCTTTGTCTTCATCAACTTTTTCTGACATGGTAAACATGTTAAACTTTATTTTAACATAATCAGGGACATAAAGTGTATCCTTTGCCAAAGAAGTGAGCTTAGTTTTATCTTCCATCTCAAAGAACATTTTTCTCTCTTTTCTAGAAATGATGCCTTCATTCAACTGCTTTAGATAGCCTTTCAACATACCTGGCGACCAATTATAAAGTAATGCATTATTGTATAAAAAGGAAATCATTTCTTCTTCTCTTTTTTTAGCGCCTTTAAAGCTAAATGGATTACCAATTGCTGCAAAAAGGGTTTTGTTATCAGGGTAAACGGTAATATCTCCCAAATTTATATCATCTCCCTGTTTACCATTCTTCTTAAAGTAAGGCATCGTTAAAGAATAAAAGAACCGAATAACTGTTGTATTGCCCGAACTTTGTATATATCCATTAAATGTAAAGAGCGAATAACCGGGCTTTCCAATATATTTGCCCAATTCTTCAGGTTTGATAATTAAAAAAGGCGTTACAGTCCAGGTTGTTTTGATTGCTTCATTAAAATTTTCCAGTTCTGTGTAATCTTTGTATTGGAGGGTGAAAAGTGTAATGGTGTTTTTGAAGGTTTTAAGTTCTTCATCATTAATATCACTTTTTCCTTTAAAAGTTACCTGGGCTGCCAGGCTTAAAGAATAGCATAGGCAGACTGCTATAATAAGCAGTTTCTTAGTTGACTTCATACGAGCGCTTTGCGTTTGGTTTAAGCGCCAATAATAGTCATCTTTTTGAGATTATTTTTAAAGTTGAAAACAAAAAATCGAATTTATTTAATCGATAGAATCCTTTTTTTAATCTCACTTAAATCGTTCATCTCAAAATTTGGTAAATTCGGGTAAAATCGCTGGTAAATAATCTGATTATCCTTACTGTCGTAAACGCTGATAATTTTATCATCAGATCGTTGCGTATAAATCACATATTTAACAGGTGTATTCTGATTTAATATTAAGCTATCAAGATCCTTGTTGGATAAAAATTTCAGCTTGTAATTGTACGGCTCAGCAACAACGCCCGACTGTGGTAAAAGTGCCAGTTTCGACGAAAATTCTGCTCTAATATATTCCGGAATATACAAGGTTTCTTTTGCCAGTTCGGGTAAACGTACTTTATTGTAAAACTGGTAATCTATCCCACGGTTTTCTGCAGCCAGTAATCCATCATTAATTTGTTTTAAATAACCGCTTAAAAAGCCCGGCGACCAATTCTGGAAATGCGATTTGTTGTAGAGGTTCGATAAAAGATAGTTTTTAATGTTCTTTTGTGAGCCATACTGCTTGTCTTGTATTTCAACCAGCATATTGGTCGATCTGTCGGCGAACAGGGTAACCGTTGCCAATACACTTTCTTCCTTTATTCTTGGTTTTTTACCGGGTGTTATCAGTTTTAATGTATATACAATGTTTGCCATCGCTGTACTATCTGTTTTTTCGAGGTAGCCATCAAAATAGAAAAAAGAATAATTGGCCACTGTATCGTAGCGCGATAGTTCTTCGGGCTTAATAATTTTATAAGGCGTAATGGTCCAGATTTTTTTAATGGCCTTATCAAATTTTTCAAGCTCGGCATAATCTGCATATTGCAGGGTAAAAAAGGTCATTGTCTTTTTAAAAACCTCCAGTTTCTGGCTATTGGCAGCCAAATTACCGAAGTAAGATACCTGACTTTTACAAATCAAGCCCCATAAAAGGAAGGAGCAGAACAGGAGGAGGTGCTTCAAGTTTGGCATATTAAGTCGTTTTCATTTGTGTGTTTCGATTATAAGAAAATTTTGACAATTATTTTGATTTTTTCTATTGCATTAACAAAATACATTCGTTAGCTTTGTTATGCAAGCATAATAAATTAAGGAATGAAACAACAACAAACAATAGATTACCATGTTAAGTTTGCCTGGCAAAACATGTTCAATAAATATAACCAAATGGCTTCAAGTTTTGGTATTACACAGGCTATTGGTTATATGCTTATTAACATTAACGACGAAGAGGGTACTGCTGTTTCTAACCTTGCTGCCCTGCTGGGCGTTAAAGCCACCAGCCTTTCGCGCATGTTAAACAATATGGAAGAGGCTAATCTCATTTATCGCGAAACATCCGTTGGCGATAAACGTTCTGTAAAAATTTTCCTGACTGACTTTGGTAAAGAAAAAAAACAACTGGCTAAGGGTGTTGTACGCAAATTTAACGAGTATTTGGATGAGCACTTCACCAAAAAAGAAAAGGAAACATTCATTAATCTATTGATAAAACTAAATGAGATTACGGTAGCTTATACCGTTGATTAATCAGGATATAATCTGGAGCAAAATAAATTCACTTTGTACAGGTTTAATCAGGCCTAAAGAAAAATATATAAAGTAATGAAACGAAGCATTAATAAAGTTGCTGTTTTGGGTTCAGGTATTATGGGGTCGCGTATTGCATGCCACTTCGCCAATATTGGTGTAGAGGTTTTGCTATTGGATATTGCCCCAAAAGAGCTGAATCCCGAGGAACAGGCAAAAGGACTAGCGCTGGATAACCCAGCTGTAAAAAACCGGATTGTAAATGCCGCTTTGCAAACAGCTGTTAAAACAAATCCATCGCCGGTTTATACCAAAAAAGCATTAAATAAAATCAAAACCGGAAATTTCGACGATGATATGTCGAAAATAGCGGGTTACGATTGGGTAATTGAGGTAGTTGTCGAAAATCTGGATATTAAGAAAAGGGTTTTCGAACAGGTAGAGCAGTTCCGCAAACCGGGCACTTTAATTACTTCGAACACTTCGGGTATTCCTATTCACTTAATGGCCGAAGGCAGAAGCGAAGATTTTAAAGCTAATTTCTGCGGAACCCACTTTTTTAATCCACCACGTTACCTCAAATTGCTCGAAGTTATCCCAACGCCGCATACCAAACCCGAAATCGTTGATTTCTTAATGCATTATGGCGATAAATTTTTGGGAAAAACCACTGTTTTGTGTAAAGATACCCCAGCATTTATAGCTAATAGGGTAGGTGTATACTCGATTATGGCGCTGTTGCATCTGGTAGAAAAACTTGATTTAACTGTAGAAGAAGTCGACAAATTTACCGGGCCAGCTTTAGGCAGACCTAAATCGGCTACTTTCCGTACTTCGGATGTAGTGGGTTTAGATACCATGATTAAGGTGGCCAAAGGTCTTTACGATAATTGCCCAGATGATAAAGCGCATGATTTGTTTAAGCTTCCGGCTTATGTGCAAAAAATGGAAGAGCACAAATGGCTGGGCGATAAAACGCAGCAGGGTTTTTATAAAAAAACAAAATCGGCAGATGGTAAAACCGAAATTCTGGCGCTCGATTTAAAAACGCTGGAATACAAACCCCAGGAAAAAGTAAAATCGGCCACTTTAGAAATGACCAAGCCGGTTGAAAACCTGCGCGAGCGGATGAAGATTTTTGCTAAAGGAAAAGATAAAGCCGGCGAATTGTTCCGCCACTCTTCTTTTGGCTTGTTTGAATATGTATCAGACAGGATTCCCGAAATTTCTGATGAACTCTACCGCATTGATGATGCCATGCGTGCAGGTTTCGGTTGGGAGCTTGGGCCATTTGAACTTTGGGATGCCGTAGGTGTTAAAGAAGCGCTGGAAGGCATGGAGCAATATGGAAATAAAGCTGCAACCTGGGTACACGAAATGCTTGCTGCCGGAAATACTTCGTTTTACAAGGTAGAAAATGGCGTTAAAAAATATTACGATATTCCATCTAAAACTTATAAAGCTTTACCGGGTACCGATGAGTTTATCATCTTAGACAACCTTCGAGAAAATAAAACGGTTTGGAAAAACTCAGGTATTTCTATTATCGATCTCGGCGATGGCATTCTGAATGTAGAGTTCCATACTAAAATGAACACCATTGGTGGCGATGTAATTTCGGGAATCAATAAAGCCATTGATATGGCCGAAAAAGATTACCGCGGTTTAGTAATCGGTAATGATGGAGCTAATTTCTCGGCTGGTGCCAACGTGGGAATGATTTTTATGATGGCGGTAGAGCAGGAGTGGGATGAATTGAATATGGCGATCCGCATGTTCCAGAATACTTCAATGCGCATTCGTTATTCTTCTATTCCGGTGGTGGTTGCGCCACATAACCTAACATTGGGTGGTGGCTGCGAATTTAGCTTACACGCCGATCACGTTCAGCTTTCGGCAGAGACCTATATGGGACTGGTAGAATTTGGTGTGGGCGTAATTCCTGGTGGTGGTGGTACCAAAGAGTTTGCGCTGCGTGCATCTGATGAATATAAAGACGATCAGATTGTGCAGAATGCCCTGAAAGATCGTTTCCTAACCATTGGTATGGCTAAAGTTTCTACTTCGGGTTATGAGGCGTATGAGTTGGGCTATTTGCAAAAAGATAAATTCTCAATTTCTATGAACCGCAATCGCTTGTTGGCCGATGCAAAAGCAAAAGCCATTGAACTGGCCGATGCAGGTTACACCAAACCAGTTCAACGCAATGATATCAAAGTTTTAGGTAAACAAGGTTTGGGTATTGTTTATGCCGGTGCAAACAGCATGTACGCTGGTCATTTCATTTCTGAACACGATAAGAAAATATCCGAGAAACTGGGTTATGTAATGTGTGGTGGCGATTTATCTGCTCCTACAGAAGTTACCGAACAATATCTGCTCGATCTGGAAAGAGAAGCCTTTTTATCGCTGGCAGGTGAAAGAAAGTCGTTGGAGCGGATTCAGAGCATCATTACAAAAGGGAAACCGTTGCGTAATTAGGTATGAGAGATTAGATTTGAGATGCGAGAACGTAACAGGTCTCAAATCTAGCATCGCAAATCTTATATCTCAAATGTAAACAATAAACGATTTGAATTTATCATTTGAGCAGGTCTCAAATCTTAAATCTCAGATCTCAAATCTTAAAAAAAAATGGAAGCATATATAATAGCAGGATACCGTACAGCAGTGGGTAAAGCACCCCGCGGTGTATTCCGTTTCACAAGGGCCGACGATTTAGCTGCAGAAGTAATCAGGGCTTTGGTTGCCTCGGTTCCGAATTTAGATAACGAACAGATAGACGATGTGATTGTAGGTAACGCTACGCCAGAGGCTGAGCAAGGTTTAAACATTGGCCGCATGATCTCGTTAATGGGCTTAGATACTGATAAAGTTCCGGGTGTTACCGTTAACAGGTATTGTGCATCAGGTTTAGATACCATTGCCACCGCTGTAGCGAAAATTAAGGCAGGAATGGCCGATTGTATTATAGCAGGCGGTGTAGAGGTAATGAGTGGTATGCCCTTTGGTGGCTGGAAACTGGTGCCAAATGCCGAAGTAGCTAAAAATAACCCCGATTGGTACTGGGGAATGGGTTTAACCGCCGAAGCAGTAGCCAAAGAGTATAAGGTAAGTCGCGAAGATCAGGATGTCTTTTCATTAAAATCGCACGAAAAAGCAGTTCATGCGATAAAAAACGGTCATTTAAAAGATGGTTTGCTACCCATTACGGTAAACGAAAATTACCTGGATGCCAACCTGAAAAAGAAAACCCGTTCTTACGTGGTTGATACCGACGAAGGTCCGCGAGCAGATACTACACTCGATAAACTAGCGAAACTGAAACCGGTTTTTGATGCCGTTGGAAGCGTAACAGCAGGTAATTCTTCTCAAACCTCAGATGGGGCAGCCTTTGTTTTGGTAGTTTCGGAAAAGAAAATGAAAGAGTTAAACGCCGAGCCTATTGCGCGATTGGTAAGTTACGGTGTTGCAGGTGTTCCGCCACGTATTATGGGGATTGGTCCGATTGAAGCCATTCCAAAAGCATTGAAACAAGCTGGTTTGAAAAAAGAAGATATCGATTTGATTGAACTTAATGAGGCTTTTGCTTCACAATCATTAGCGGTAATCAGAACTCTGGATTTAAACCCTGATGTGATTAACGTAAATGGTGGGGCAATAGCATTAGGTCACCCGCTGGGCTGTACAGGTGCAAAATTAACAGTGCAGATTTTGAACGAGCTTAAAAGACAAAACAAAAAATACGGAATGGTTACCATGTGCGTAGGAACCGGGCAAGGCGCTGCGGGGATATTTGAACTTTTATAGACAAGAGAAGTTAGATAATCTCACATCTAATGTCTGATATATAAACTAATTGATTTGGGTTTGAATTTGGGCAGGTCTCAGATCTCAAATCTCATTTCTCAAATCTCATAACAATGGAAACAACTGAAAAAAAGACAATTAAAGGTGGCGAATTCTTAATTAAAGATACCACTTATCAGGAAGTATTTATCCCTGAAGAATTTGATGAAGAGCAGCAGATGATTGCACAAACCTGTCGCGATTTTCTGGAGGCAGAGGTTTATCCGAACTTAGATAAAATTGACAAGCAGGAAGATCCCGAGTTAATGCCTTCGTTGCTTACCAAAGCAGGCGAGCTGGGTATTTTAGGTGTTTCAGTGCCTGAAGAATACGGCGGTTTTGGTAAGAATTTTAATACCTCTATGTTGGTTGCTGATGTAGTTGGCGCAGGACATTCTTTCGCCGTTGCACTTTCTGCACATACCGGTATTGGTACTTTACCTATCCTGTATTACGGTAACGAAGCACAAAAGGCAAAATATATTCCAAAACTGGGTTCGGGCGAGTGGAAAGCAGCCTACTGTTTAACTGAGCCAAATTCAGGCTCGGATGCCAATTCGGGTAAAACCAAAGCCAAACTGAGCGAAGACGGTAAACATTATATCATTACCGGTCAAAAAATGTGGATCACCAACGGTGGTTTTGCAGATATTTTTATCGTTTTTGCAAAGATTGATGATGATAAAAACCTCACCGCATTTATTGTAGAAAAAGAATTTGGTGGCATTACCATGAACCCCGAAGAACATAAAATGGGTATTAAAGGTTCATCAACCCGCCAGGTGTTCTTTAACGATTGTGCTGTGCCAGTTGAGAACATGTTGAGCGACAGAGAGAACGGCTTTAAAATCGCCGTGAACATTTTAAATATTGGTCGTATTAAATTATCGGCTGCGGCAATTGGGGCTTCAAAAGCGACATTAAGTACGGCCATCAATTATTCGAACGAAAGGATTCAGTTTGGCAGACCAATTTCTAAATACGGTGCTATTCGTTATAAAATTGCAGAAATTGCTTCGAAACTTTATGCTGTTGATGCGGCAAACTACCGCGCCGGACAAAATATTGATGATACCTACGATCAGCTGGTTGCCGGTGGAATGGAATCGGGCAAAGCCAGATTAAAATCGGTTGAGCAGTTTGCAGTTGAGTGCGCTATTTTAAAAGTTTGGGGATCGGAAGCGTTGGATTATGCAGTAGATGAAGGCGTACAAATTTATGGTGGTATGGGCTTCTCTGCCGATGCACCGATGGACAGGGCCTATCGCGATGCCCGTATTAACCGCATTTTTGAAGGTACCAACGAAATTAATCGTTTGCTTACGGTTGATATGATGCTTAAACGCGCCATGAAAGGTGAGTTAGACCTGATGACTCCGGCCACGGCAGTTGCTGCTGAGCTGATGAGTATCCCGGATTTTGGAGAAGAAGACACCACCTTGTTTGCTGCAGAGAAAAAAGTATTGTCGAACTTGAAAAAAGCGACTTTAATGGTGGCTGGTGCTGCGGTACAGAAACTGATGATGACTTTAAGTAAAGAGCAGGAAATTTTAATGAATATTGCCGATATGGCCAGTTATGTGTATGTGGCCGAATCTGCCTTGTTGAGGACTGAAAAACTGGTTGCCATGCGTGGCGAAGCAGCAGTTGCAGGTCAGCTTGATTTATTGCGGATTTACCTGGTAGAGGCTGTTGACGGCATTACCAAAGCAGGTAAAGAAGCATTATGGGCTTTTGCTGAAGGGGATGAGCAACGCATGATGCTGGTTGGCTTACGCCGCTTTACCAAAATGGAGCCATTTAATGTTAAAGATGCACGCCAAAGAGTAGCACAACAGTTAATTGAAGCAAACAAATATATCTTCTAAGGTAAAAGGTTAGCAGGTTGAGGGTTTAAAGGTTAAGTGTATAATGCACTTAACCTTTTTTTGTTAGAAAAGCTTAATCCTGGCGCCCTTGCTCCTGGTCTAAAGGCTACCCTTGTTTTACAGAAGCTTACCATTGACGGAGCCAATAGAAGAACCGTCATTGCGAGGAGGAACGACAGCCTGTCCCGCTTAATCGGGAAAGCAATCTTACAACGATCGCTAGTTGAAACTGAAGTAATGCTTTTTCCCACCCATAGTAGTAAGATTGCTTCGTACCTCGCAATGACGACCCTGAAATGGGCTGTCATTTATATTGATTTTTATAAAATAAATTAACGCTCAGTATGACAAAAGTTAAAAGTGTAAAACAGGATTACAGGTTGCGAAAGGCTAGAAAATTGCGCTTCAAAAAAGAATGGGCTGTTACTTTATGATATTAAAACCTTACTTTCGCGCATGATTAAACTTAGATTGCTTACCCTGCTCTTTTTGGCTATAGTTACAGTTTCAGCTTGTAAAAAAGACGAGGATCCTGAAAAGCAGATTACCGAATTTATCCAGAAGAACAATATCAACGCAACTAAAGATGCATCGGGATTATATTACCAGATCATTAAACCAGGCACAGGTTCTTTTACTTATCCGGCCAATACTAAAATTACCATTAAGTACGAAGGCCGTTTGTTAGATGGCAGTGTTTTCGATAATGGCGGCGGTAAAGAACAAACCTTTAATCTGGCCGAATTAATAGAAGGCTGGAAAATTGGCATTCCTAAAATACAAAAAGGAGGCGAAATCAGATTAATCGTTCCGCCAGGTTTAGGTTATGGAAGTAGTGCGGTAGGTCCAATTCCAGGTAACTCGGTGTTAGATTTTACCATTCAGCTTTCTAATACACAATAAGCAGCAATAATAAAGGTTGAGGCAAAAGTTTAAAGCAGGGCTGATATTATTAATTAAGCTGCTTTGGGCTAACTGCTTTGAACTTCATGCCCCTTAAATTGTTAAAATTGGTTAAAAATTGTAGCATCCGCATTAAAAGCTTATTTTTGCGGGTGATGGCTAAGTTTAAATATATTATCCTATTAGTTTGTATTACAGCTTGCTTTGCTGCTTGTAAAAAGAACACGCCGGTAGAGGACTACGATCCGGTACCGCAGTTTAAGGCAGATACAACTGCGATTCGTGCTTTTGTTAAAGCTAACAATATTACCGCGATTAAGGATTCTTACGGTATTTTTTACCAGATTATTGAGCCCGGATCAGGTAGTGTAAGCTATCTGGCTTCAACCAAAATTACTGCCGATTACGAAGGCCGGTTGTTAAACGGAACCATTTTCGACAGCACAAAAGGTACTCCTACTTCATTTTCGTTAGGAAATGTGATTGCAGGCTGGCAAATAGGAATTCAGAGAATACAAAAAGGAGGCAAGATCAGGTTAATTATTCCTTCTTATTATGCTTATGGAACACAATCGCCCTCAAGCTCAGTTCCGGCAAATTCAGTGCTCGATTTTACAATAACACTTACAGACGTACAATAATAAATGAACAAATTTACTCAACTTAGCCTGTTTGCACTTTTATTGGCTACAGTGATTTTCAGCTCTTGTAAAAAAGAGTATGATTCTATTGAAACTATAGACGATGCGGCCATTCAGGCTTACCTGAAAAAGAATAATTTAAGTTTTGAGAAAGATGCCACCGGCTACTATTATAAAGTTACTACTGATGGAACAGGTGATGTAATTAAGAATTCTGATTCGGTATACTATTCTTATACTTTTAAAACATTATCAGGTCAGGTATTAAATCAAACATCTGATTTAATGATTCCTGGTACTTTTTTGGGTTACACCGATCAATTTAAAATTAATAGTAACACGGTTAACTATGTTTTTAAACCAGTAAGAGAAGTATTATCCAAACTGAAAAGAGGTGGTAAAGGTACTTTGATTATGCCTTCAAACATGGCTTTCGGTAAAAACGGATTAAGTTTATTAAATATAGGTTCTAACGAAAACGTTATTGTTGATTTAGGTATATATTCTCAAACCAAAAGACATGAGGTTGATGAGTATGAGATAGAAAAATTTATTGCTAACAATAAATTAACAATGATAAAAGACCCATCGAGGGCACGTTATAGTATAAGCACGGCAGGTACTGGGTCAGACATAATTAATGTTAACTCTTCAATCGTAGCAAACTATACTGTAAGATACCTGGATGGCTCTGTGATCCCGCAAGCCTCAAATCAGATAACAGATATTTTAAGTAACTTATATAAGGGTTGGCAATTAATATTGCCTGGTAAAGTAACTGCTGGAGGAAAACTTCGTTTAATTATTCCATCTGATTTAGGAAATGGAATACCATTAGATTTCGATATTGAAATTGTAAGCGTTACCAACTAGAATAGCTTTTCAAAAATTTGTATAAAAATGCCCAATATCCATTGGGCATTTTTTTTGTGATATATTTTTTTACATTCTACGATTTTTCAATCGACATTTTTTGAAACTTACTTTTTAGTTGTACGTTTAGTTAGTAAGGTAAAACATACAATTTAATTATGAAAAACAAATTTAATTTACGCTGCTTAATACTATCTATATTAGCCGTAATCTCGGTCAGTTCCTGTAAAAAGGATGCAAACGTTAAAAAACCTGAAGAAAAGCTTTTAACAAACGCTGTAAGCATTGAAAATGGATATCTAAAATTCAGAGATCAAAAAGCTTTTGATTCAATTGGAACTATTATTTCGAATTATAGTCCTAAACAACTAGAAGCATGGGAAACTTCATTTAAGGGTTTTACCTCCTATAGGAGTTTGTATAATAATATTCAAAAAGAGTACTCCGAGGTTAACGATTCAAAAGCTTTTGATTTATTTCAAAAGAAGTATTCTGAAGTGGTTACAATAAGGCCAGATAGTTCGATTACATTTAAACTAGGGACACCATATTCTGCTATTTTTATGAACACCTTAGGTGAATTTAAAGTTGGAGATCAATTTAGAAAGTATACAAAAGCCAATAGTTTAATACTTTATACAGGTGCTCACAGAAATGAATCTGAACTAAAAAATACATCTGATATGACTGTAGTTCCTGTAAAACGGATGCTTATGACTACAAATAATACGCTATCTATTGCGCCTCCTCCTGGCCAAAGCTTTAATAATGGAATGTTATCTCAGAGACTTTTATATAATGGAGATAATAAAAGGCGTGTTTATATCGAATTGTGGCATGAATTTACTCCACCAGAGCATCTCGTGGCTTTTGGCTCGTCACGTTTGTACTTTTCGGTGCTCCAGGAGCTTAAAAAAACTTTTGGCGGATGGCGCTCAAATGAAACCGACTATTACTCTAACGGAACTAATTTACAGTTTACAACCTCAGCAAATAATGGTGTTCCATTTTATAGCTTTAATGGTAGTTTTGGCCCTCATCAAGGGGTAAATGGACCAGTAATCTATAATATGCCATCTTTTCCAGGGCCGTGTAACTCGGTTACAGGTACAGCTCGGTTTACAACCGGAGGAGTGCCCGATGCCCCAACTGTTTATTATTAATTTAAAGCCTCTTTAAAAACTTTTAAAACCCTTTCCCTTGCAAAAGTATGCTCAACTATCGGTTGGGCATATTTTTTTGTGCCAAATTCTGGCACCCATTTTTTAATGTATTCAAATTTCGGGTCGAATTTTTTGGTTTGCAGCTCAGGGTTAAACACCCTAAAATACGGAGCTGCGTCGTTACCAGAACCAGCAGCCCACTGCCAGCCACCTACATTACTGGCCATTTCGTAATCTAAAAGTTTTTCGGCAAAATAAGTTTCGCCCCAGCGCCAGTCAATAAGCAGGTGTTTGGTTAAAAAGCTTGCTACAATCATACGCACGCGGTTATGCATCCAACCGGTTTGATTCAATTGTCGCATACCTGCATCCACAATCGGGTAACCGGTATTGCCCTCGCACCAGGCTTTAAATTCATCCTCATTGTTTCGCCATTTAATTTTGTCGTATTGCTTTTTAAACGAATCGGCAGCCGAATAAGGGAAATGCCAAAGAATGGTCATGTAAAACTCACGCCAGGCCAGTTCAGAAAGCCAGATATTCGATTTTGCTTCAATGGCATCACGTACAGCCTTGCGGATACTTAATGTGCCAAAACGTAAATGTAAACCGATATGGGTGGTGCCATCTATGCCCGGGAAGTCGCGTTGCTGGGCGTAACTATCCAGTTTACTTTGATAACTAATTATAGGGAAACTGAGCTTGCTTTTGGCAAAACCCATTTCTTTCAATGAAGGTAAAGGAAGGTTTTTGCAAGGCAATAGATTTTTATAATATTTTTGAGTGGGGTAGGCTTTGGTATAAAATGGATTTAATTTGGCATGCCACTGCTTGTAAAAAGGGGTGAAAACGGTATAAGGTGTTTTATCTGCCTTTAAAATTTCGTTCTTTTCAAAAATAACCTGGTCTTTATACGTTTTAAAAGCAATTTTCTCGCTGGTTAAAAACTCGGCCATGTTATCGTCTCGTTCGCGGGCATATGGCTCGTAATCGTGGTTCGTGTAAACTGCTGCTACTTCGTATTCAGCTAAAATATCCGTCCAGATTTTTTCGGGTGTACCATACTTAACCAGAAGGTCTGAGCCATGTTTTTGCAGTTCCTTTTTTAAGTCTTCTATAGTTTGATAAATGAAGGTTAGCCTTGCATCATCTTCCGGCAGTTTATCCAGAATATTTTTATCGAAAATGAAGAGTGGTAAAACCGGATGCCCGCTTTTTAGCGCGTGGTAAAATCCGGCATTATCTGTTAAGCGTAAATCGCGGCGGAACCAAAAAATAGAAATGGCTTTATTCATATAAAAGGAATGTTGTTCAAAGGTAATAACAGCAAAGCACTAAGCTGGTTTATTTCTTACTCCTTTTATTTCGAAATACTTTCAGTAACCTGGCTGTTGTGTTTCGATTTTCGCCATTCCCAGGGTGGCGTGGGGTTGGTTTCTTTCCATAATCCCACTTTGTTTTTTCTGGCGGTTATTTCCAGTTGGGCATAAACAGGGTTGGTAGAATATTTTTTAAAGTGCCAGGCCATGCCTTGCTTAATCATTTCCTGGTTTACTACCTGTTTTTTATTGTTTATTACTACGGCAATTAACCTGCGATAGCGGTCGTACTTTTCGGCATAAACCGTTACATTTTGCCCAAAACATAAATCAGATAAAGCTTTCTTTGCATTGTTGCCAAAAGGTTGTTTACCTCTTTTCTCCGGACAATCTATATGCGCCAAACGTACTTTTGTTGGTGTGTTTTGGTAAAGAATTTCCATGGTATCGCCATCCATAATTCGGATTACCCTGGCAATGAAAATACTTTTCTTTAAATCGGGAGCCTGAGCATAAACGCCCTGGTTACTGACAAAAACCGATTGAAAACATAAAATAAAACCCAGTAAAATTAATCTTCCCATCCACACAATGTTTTTCCGTCGTTTTTTGCTTTTTCCAATGTTGTTTTTAAAATTTTATGCTGGCAGGTGCTTAATCCCTTACAATCTGATTTGAGGTGATATTTTTTTGCGCTATTGCTGTTGCAAATATACACTGTTGTGGAATCGGTGCAAGTGGTGTTGATTAAAAAGAAGAGGATGATGAGGGACGTTTTCATTTGATTAAATTTTAGATGATTTAAGAATATTTTGGTAAGCAAGCAGTTAGAGTAGTATTTTTCGTGTAATCATTGTTTGATATTATATTGCGATTATGATATAAGAAGTGGTCTTTTCATAAATTTGATGTGTTATTTAGTGATTACTTTATCATTATTAATGATAAAAGGGTAGTTCTATACTTGGAATAAGTGTTCTCAATAGCTCACTCAACAATGGTGATAAGCTAAATATTAAGCCAATTAGCATAACGGCTTTAATGATAAAATAATTAAAGTTATCATCTTCCATTTCCTGATGCTCATCTACTTTTAGTTTAATCACTTTTATTAGAAACTTAGTCACAAAGACCCACACAAAAAACCAGATAAAGCCCACACCAATAATTAACGATACTGATTTAACTAATTGAAGACTAAAGTTAGCTGGGTTAATTTTAGTCAGATTATCTATAACTTCAATTACAGTATTTATTACTACAGAAATTATGTTTGTGCCAGTTAAAAAAAGTGCAGCATACCATATTCCAAATGAGACCTTGATTCTTCCATCATTATTGAGCTTTGATTTAAACCTTTTTGTAAAAAAGTGAATGATAAATAGTAGCAGTAGAATGGATAGGATAACCGATACTGAAATTGTGATTAGTTTTAATGAGTTCATATTATTTTGATTTTAGAGAAATGCGCCAGTAATCTGTATTTGAAATTTCATCAGAAAGAACACCAGGTTTAATGTTTTTTACTGTTGTCTCCCAGAAAACATACCTTTGGTTATTATATTCGAAAGCAGTCCCATCATAGGGCAGGTTTATACCTAGAATCGAATGGCTGTAATATGAACTGCTCAATAAAGCGACATTATAATCATAATGTGAGAGTACCATATAAAGAAACAATGTTCTTGTGTCACAATCACCATTCAAATTGGCAACAAATTCTACAGGAGTGTTGATACCATATTTTTCGAAACCATCACACCTGGCATTAGGACTAGAAAGATATTTTGTAGTAAATTCATCCTGATAATATCGTGCGTCACAATCATTGGGAAGAATTATTGTATAAGGAATGGTCTGTACAAATGAAACTATTATCTCAGCAAATTCCATTGGATTTGATTTATTCGCTTTTCTAATGGAGTCGAACATAGAATATAATCCAGATAATTTGTACTTATCATTCTCTTTCAGTGAAAAAATTATTTTGTCATAATTATTTTCACTATCTCCCGCAATATCTAGATTTTGCTTGTACGAATGTGCTTGGTGGGGATTTCGCTAAAAGT